>JALERW010000145.1 GCA_022763925.1 Lachnospiraceae bacterium | reverse complement strand
CAGCGTACCGGCATCCTCGCCTGCCACCAGAACCTGAGGCAGAATATCGCAAAGCTTCCAGGGGAAGTTTTTCTCCGCCACCAGTGCATCAAATTTTTCCACCATGGTCTGATCATAATCCTTCGTCTTCGGATCAATGGGGAACATACCGGAGGCATCCCCCACACCCAGCACTTTCCGGCCGGTCATCTTCCAGTGAATATATCCTGCCAGAGTGGTGAGATAAGCAATGTCTTTTACATGTTCTTCTCCATTCAAAATCGCCTGATACAGATGGGCAATGCTCCATCTCTGGGGAATATTGTAATCAAACAGGGAAAACAGCTTCTCTGCCGCTTCTCCGGTCATGGTATTTCTCCAGGTGCGGAAGGGAACCAGCAGTTCACCTGCACCGTTAAAGGCCATATATCCGTGCATCATGGCGGAAAATCCGATGGCCCCCACCTTCTGAAGCGTCACACCGTACTGTGCCTTCACATCTGCCGCCAGATTGGAATAAGCATCCTGAAGGCCGGTCCAGACATCCTCCAGCGTATAAGTCCAGATCCCGTTCTCAAGCCGGTTTTCCCATTCGTGGCTGCCGGAAGCAACCGGTGCATGCTCAGAATCAATGAGCACCGCCTTGATTCTGGTAGAACCAAACTCAATACCCAGGGCTGTTTTTGCATTCATAATATCTTCTTTAATCATACACATCTCTCTGCTCATATCGTTTTTCTCCTTCTCCTGATCCGGGAATACCATCGGGTATTCCTGCTGCGAGGTGCGTCAGCTTTGCTGACAGCACACATCTGCTCATTTCATGTTAAAACTACGTATTCTGCAGATCCTCCGGATATTCTGTTCCCTCCGGAAGCGGATCCCACTCATTAACACCGATGCTCTGCCGGAATCTGGCCTCTTCCATGGTAAGAGGAGGAAGATCCTCTTTCAGATATTCCATCAGTTCCTCGATTCCCTCCCGCGTCACATTGCTGACCGCAAAAATCCGTTCGCAGCCGGAATTTTCCAGCCACTGCCGTACCATGGGAACATTTGCCCACGGAGAATCCACCTTGGTAATAATTCCGATCAGCGGGCGTGAAAGAAAGGACTGGCAGTTCGACTCGAACAGGCTGAACGGCTCATCTGCCGCCTGCACGATCGCAACCACATCCGTCTCAAAGGAAAAACATGCCAGTCCCACACCGCAGCGCTTTGATTCTGCATATTCTCCTGGTGAATCGATGATCTCCTCCCCTGCATTCGTATACTGGGTCTTTACATAGTGAAGCTCCTCTCCCTTCAGCACCTGCGTCAGGGACGTCTTTCCTGCTTCGCTTCTCCCCATTAAAAATAGTTTTTTCATTCTGCCCCAAAGCCCCCTCAACTATTTTCAAGTACGCCACCGGCGTACTTGCCGCGAGGCACGCGCTCCGAAGGAGTTTCATCTGCGCGCCCCGGCTGAAAGCTGCATCTCACAGGTCCGGAATTCCAGTTCCTCCCTGAAAAACCGGAGTACCTCTTCCACGGAAGCCTGCACTTCAGCCAGCTCTCCCAGAAGGATCAGCGTACCGCAGAAGCGGTCCATAAACCCGATCTCCACATTCCCGCTCTTCACCGCGATATCCGCTGCCGCCACAACCGCTTCCCAGGGTGTGATCCGGACAAGGCCAATGGCCTCTCCCCTGTGATCCTCTCCCTCATGGACCCCGATATGCAGCGCCAGATTGTGGTAGATACACTCATCGGAGGGTGTAATAATATGCGCCAGGCAGATCTCCCTTCCCGGAACCCGCACCCGGATCAGACGAAGCTTTTTTCCCGTCAGATGTTCATAATCATCCCGAAACAGCAGCTCCAGAAATTCCTCTTTCGTAATTCTTCCCCCACTAAGCTCCATACCGATCCTTCCTAACGCTGCGTAATCTTACATACCACATATCCCAGGGAATCCCTGAAATAATTCACAACCTCTGTCATCGCCGATCTGACTTCTGAAATGTCCCCGGTAATGATCAGTGTTCCTGTAAACCGGTCTGCAAATCCAAGATAAATATTTCCGCTCTTTACCGCAATATCCGATGCAATAACCGCCGACTCCGGAGGAGTCATATTCATAATTCCGATCGCCGAAGAACGGTAATCCACCTGAGGAT
>JALERW010000106.1 GCA_022763925.1 Lachnospiraceae bacterium | reverse complement strand
TGCAGGGATGCGGATACGGATACAGGGAGAAACGTACGGTCCCGGGCAGAAAGGAGAATGGAGTCTATTATCATGCGCGGAAGAAATATTATCCTTGATAACATAAGATATATTATTTCGGTGATCCTGCTTTTATGTATTATATTCATCCTGGTAAAATGCACCGGGAAGGAGAAGTCCGCTCCGGACGCGGATGCAAATGCGGGAAATGTGGTGGCTGCGGAAGATGAACAGCCGGATGTACAGGAACCGCTGGAGGTGCCCAACGATCTGGTACAGGATGCCTATCCGGAAGTGAACCGTCTGCTGGAATCCTACTTTGATGCGAAGGCGGCCGGAGATACCGATACGCTCCGTCAGCTTGTCAGTGAGCTGGATGACAGCGAGGCACAGTCCATTCAGAAGATGTCGGAGCATATTGAAAGCTATAATAACATTACCTGCTACACAAAGAACGGACCTGCTGAGGGCTCCTATGCCGCATATGTATGCTATGATATCAAGTTTAAAAATGTGGATACCATGGCCCCTTCTCTGAATATGTATTATGTATGTACCGCCGCGGATGGAAGCCTGTATATGGATACGGGAGAATGGGATGCACAGACAGAGGCAGCGATCGTGGAGCTTAATTCCCAGGAAGATGTACAGAATCTGGTGGCTCAGGTGGATGAGGCATATAATAATGCGCTTTCCCAGGATGAAAAGCTGAGTAATCTGGCGGCTACGATTCAGGCTACGGCAAGCCAGGATGAGGGTGAAGCTTTATCCGGGCAGGAAGGAGAGGCTGCAGCGCAGGAGAATCCGGATGAGACAGCTGCCGCCCAGGAGACTGTTTATGCGAAGGAAACGGTGAATGTGCGCAGTCAGGCAGATGAGAATTCCGACCGGATCGGCCAGATGGCCAAAGGGGACAGTGCGGTGAGAATTTCCGAGGATGAGAACGGATGGAGCCAGATCAGCTATAATAACTCGACTGCCTATGTAAAGAGTGAGTACCTTACAACGAATAAGGATGAGATCGGGGCGGCTTCCGCTTCGGAATCTCCTTCTTCCGGAACAGCCAGAATTATTGAGACAGCCAAGATGCGTACCGGTGAGGATACGGGAAGTGAATTGATCGAAACGCTGTTCCCGGGGACGACTGTGGAGGTTCTGGAGAAGCTTTCCAGCGGAAGATCGAAGATCTCCTGTAATGGAAAGACCGGATATGTAAATTCCGAGTGTATCGGAAAATAAGAACAGAAAGAATGAAAAGGACGGGATATCCTGAGAATGGGATATCCTGTTTTTTTTGCCATGAAGAAAAATTTATGCGGATCGGGATGAAAGCGCAAAGGTCAGGGTATCCTAACAGAAACCGGAAGAAAAGAAGGGAGAATGGATATGCTGACGGAAGCAGATAAAAGTGTATTGAATGAAGTATACCGGAACAGCCGCGTGGGAATGAAGGCGATCAATTCCGTGATCGGAAAGGTTTATGATGATGATCTGGCACTGGATTTGAACCGGCTGGCCTACCAGTATGCCAGAATCAGTGAAAAGGCAGCCGGAAAACTGTATGAAAACGGTCTGAAGCCACAGGAAGATGGGCCGCTGAACCGGGCAGTCATGTGGGGAAGCATTCAGCTCAATACACTGACGGATATCAGCACGGAGCATATTGCGGAGCTGATGATTCAGGGAAGTACCCGCGGGATGACAGAAATGACGAAGGTTGCAAAGGAAAACAATGCCTGCGGAAAATTCAGCAGTGAAATGGCAGAGGAACTCATTCATTTTGAAGAGAAGAGTATTCAGAGACTGAAGGCATATCTGTGAGGGAAACAGACAACTGCTGAAATACTGTTTTCAAAATACTGTTTTTGGGTAAAAACTTCTTGAAAACAGCACGTTAAAGTAGTATAATAAATGTCGGACAAAGGTGTCAGAACTTAGCATAGGAAGGGTAAACCTATGCTTTGTTTTGGTACCTTTTTTGTATTTCGGGAAGAAAGCTAAGGAGGAATTCGAAATGTCATATGTTGACGAGGTAATTGAGCAGGTAATCAAGCAGAATCCGGCAGAGCCGGAGTTTCATCAGGCGGTAAAGGAGGTTCTGGAATCCTTACGCCCGGTGGTTGACGCGAATGAGGAAAAATACAGAAAGGAAGCACTTCTGGAGCGGATTGTGAATCCGGAACGGCAGCTGAAATTCCGTGTTCCGTGGGTGGATGACAAGGGACAGGTTCAGGTGAATACCGGATACCGCGTACAGTTCAACAGTGCAATCGGACCCTATAAGGGAGGTTTGAGACTGCATCCTTCTGTAAATCTTGGTATTATCAAGTTCCTGGGCTTTGAGCAGATTTTCAAAAACTCTCTTACAGGACTTCCGATCGGAGGCGGCAAGGGCGGTTCTGATTTTGATCCGAAGGGGAAATCAGACCGTGAAGTTATGGCATTCTGCCAGAGCTTTATGACAGAGCTGTGCAAATATATCGGTGCTGACACGGATGTACCGGCAGGAGATATCGGAACAGGTGCAAGAGAGATCGGATACATGTTCGGGCAGTACAAGAGAATCCGCGGCGTATATGAGGGCGTCCTGACCGGAAAGGGTCTGTCCTACGGCGGATCTCTGGCACGTACCGAGGCAACCGGATATGGTTTGTTATATTTTACAAAGGAAATGCTCGCATGCAACGGCATCGATATTGCAGGAAAAACGGTTGTGATTTCCGGTGCAGGAAATGTGGCGATCTATGCGGCGCAGAAAGCTCAGCAGATGGGCGCAAAGGTTGTTACCATGTCTGATTCCACCGGATGGATCTATGATCCGGAAGGAATTGATGTTGCTGCCATCAAGGAGATCAAAGAAGTAAGACGTGCAAGACTGACCGAGTATAAGAACTATCGTCCGGGCAGTGAATATCATGAGGGCAGAGGTGTATGGAGCATTAAATGTGATATCGCTCTGCCGTGTGCAACTCAGAATGAGCTTCTTCTGGATGACGCAAAACAGCTGGTTGCAAATGGCTGTATCGCAGTAGCAGAGGGCGCGAATATGCCTACTACTATCGAGGCTACCGAATATCTGCAGGCAAATAAGGTACTGTTTGCACCCGGCAAGGCTTCCAATGCAGGCGGTGTTGCAACTTCTGCTCTGGAAATGTCCCAGAACAGCGAGCGTTTAAGCTGGAGCTTTGAGGAGGTAGATGCGAAGCTGCAGGGAATTATGGTGAATATTTTCCATAACCTGGACGATGCGGCAAAGCGTTACGGCTTCGAGGGTAATTATGTGGTCGGCGCAAACATTGCAGGCTTTGAGAAGGTGGCAGATGCCATGTTAGCTCAGGGCGTTTGCTAAAGAACAATTACTCAAAAGGAGAATCCCGTACATATCCGGAAACGGCGTATGTGCGGGATTTTTTATGCTGGAGAAAACGGATTGACTGATGAGTCAAACAATGATATATTAAACAGAGACGGATTGACTGATGAGTCAAAAGGGGCGCTGGCTATGTCATTTGAAGCATATGAAAAAATAACAGAAGAGAAAAGGAACAGGATTCTTTCCACAGGGATAAAGGAATTTTCCGGGAAGTCCTATAAGGATGTGAGTACCGATCATATCACGAAAGCATGCGGTATTTCCAAGGGGCTTCTGTTTCACTACTTCGGGTCAAAGAGAGAATTTTATTTCTATTGTCTGGAAAAGGCA
>JALERW010000095.1 GCA_022763925.1 Lachnospiraceae bacterium | reverse complement strand
CCGCCAGCGTTCATCCTGAGCCAGGATCAAACTCTCATGTTAAAATCCTTGTCAGAATAACTACTAGCTATTCTTCCTTCTTCACTGTTTTTTTAGGTTGTTGTCTCAACGCTTCTGAAATCTCTTAAGTTGTCCTGCTGTGTTTTTCAGCTTTTGGATCCGCGAGGTGTTTTCGGATCTATCCGAAAATCCCGAGACCGTGTGCGCCAGGCGTAAGCCTGTGTGCATCTTCTTGCTGCGCAGCAGTAAGAATTTTCAGGGTTGTTTCACTGTTCGATTATCAAGGTTCTGTGTTGCTCGCCGTAACGCCTGCAACTTTTATAGAATACCATGTTTTCAATTCCTTGTCAACATGTTTTTTCTATTTTTCATCTTTCTTTTTCAGAAGATGCTGCCGCGTTTTTACCGCGCAAATGGTATATTAGCACCTTCATCTCTTTGTGTCAACAGATTTTTTCACTTTTTTTCTTGACGCTCATCCTTCTTGCTCTGATAATAGAAGCTGTAACTATATATTGAAAAAAGGAGCGATACTATGAATCACATAAATTCTGACAACGAGCAATTCCTAAACAGGCTTCGCAGCAGTATGGAAAGAGTAAAACAGTCTGACAAGGAGAAAATCGGAGAGGCACTTTGCCCGGAAGAAATTTCCGCCGATTTTTCCGCACGGACCGCTGTTTTTCGCTACCACTTTTATCCCTGGATGCTGAACTGTAACGATGTCATGCACGGAGGCTCCGTTGCCCTCCTTATGGATACCAGTATGGGACTGATTTCTTCTGCCTATCCGGAGAAAATCCAGATCACCCCTACGGTCTCCATTCAGATCACCTACCTGAATCCCATTTGCCTGCGCAATCACATTATGGTAGAGGCCAAAGTCAACGCCGTCAAATCCCGTTTGATTTATGCCGAGGCAGTTCTGTACGCGGAAGAGGAACCGGACAAGCCTTTAGCCAAAGCAATGGGAGAGTACTACCGTATGCCGTCCCCTTCCAGATAAAAACCGTTCGCTTCCGAAAAGAGCAGAAGCTCCGTCATATAAAACGGCTCTTCTGCTCTTTCATTTTTGGCACCGTCATCCTCTCTACACCCCAAGCACCAGTGCACCGATGATTTTCAGGAGATAATTATTGGTATACAGCAGCGACAGAAACAGACTGTCATCAATCATTCCCATAAGCATGGCGCCAGTTTTCCCCGTACAGAAAATGGTAATCGCCAGAAACGCAATCCAGATAAAAATCAGACTCTCCGCCAGTCCAAGGAACAGTCCCGCTGTCTTGTTGATTCCATGCAGCACCGGAAGGTGCGCAAGAATATCCAGTGACAGAACCACCGCCTTCAGGAACAGATAAATAATCAAAAATGCCAGTACAAAGGCGATGATATGCGTGATCGTGCGCGCCACGTAGGTTCCGATATAATCATCAAAGCCTGTCACTTCCAGAATCGAATAGATTTCCGAATTGTTATTTTCCAGAAGGGATCTTTTCAGTGCTTCCGGGAAACGGCTGTTCTCAATGGCCTGTACCTGATCGGTTTTTCGTCCGGCATCATATTCTCCCGCATCCTCACGGAAAAATTCCATACAATTCTCCTTGATTCCGTTATATAACGGCGTATGGTTCTGAAGAAAATCCGAAAAATACGGCGTCACCATTTTTACAAGTGCAATGGTCAGTATCACAAACACAAAGGATACCGCCAGCCGGATAAAGCCCTTATGGTATCCGTTTGCACAGCATATAAGAATAAAAAGAAGTACTCCTATCAGCAACCAGTTCATTTTGTCCACTTCCTATTTCAGTTTTATCCTGTTCAGTTCCGTCGGAGTGACCACAAGGTACCCGGACTGCTTATTCGTGGATATGATATCTCGGATCGTCATCCCCGGTTCTCCCTGATATTTCCTCACTCCGTTCATACTGTAAATCGCGCATTCTGTATCATTAAAGAGAATCACCTTTTCCCGGTCGATTTTCGCACCGGAATACGAAAAATCAACCGGTGAAGAGAACAAAAGACTCCCTTTTCGGTCATAAACCTCCAGAAGATAGGAGGCCTCTCCTTCTTTTCCTTCCAGAATAAATCCCAGATATTTTCCGTCTGAAAAAACGCTTTTGATTTCGCAGTCAAAGGAAATTGCTTCTCCCTCCTCCGGGATCTGACTGCCCGAAAACAGCTGTGTCAGATTATCTCCGTAAGCGGCTGAAGTACTGTCATCCAGGAATTTCACCACAGGAAAGACGGTATCCTCGTAAGTCTTTGCCTTCACCAACCGGTCGTTATACTCCTGACCCACGTTTCCGAAATTGTAAAAGGAAATCACCGAATTCATGCTTCCGCCGGACACACTCAGGAAAGACAGCATAAACAGATTCCCATTGGGCGAAAGATCCATGGCCATCGGATAACCCATATTGTCCATGCCGATCCGCATCTCGGAAATCAGCTCTCCGCTGCTGTTATAATAATGGATCCGGCTTACATCTCCGTCCTTCAGAAGCACCGCAATGGTAAATGCATCCGACACGGCGATCTTCTGTATGGGAAGCAGCGTTTTAATCTCTCCCTTCAGGCCGTCCTTCCCGAAAATATAGATGTCATTGCCATTCCGGTCAGCGATTGCAGCCGCTTCCGTTCCCACATCGAGGATCGGCTCCTGCATTTCATAGGGCTGATTCCAGATCTGTTCATTTCCGTATGTAATATATGCTGCTCCGTCCTTATTATATCGAAGGAGATTGTCCCCAAAGACCCTGCTTTGGGAATTCTCCATTCCGGACAGTTCATTCCATTCCAGGATTTCACAGCCACTGTATTCCTTCCTCTGATAATCAATATAAAAATAAACGATCAGAAGCAATGCTGCCAGAAGGAAAACGAGAACAGCTGCCCTGCTCTGTATCCGATGCTTCCTTACCTGCCGCTGCAGCTGCCTCTCTTCTTCCGCGGTCGGCTCCGGAGCCCTTCCGCGGAACGGTCTTATATTATCTGCCATATTCAGGCTCCTCATCTGTATCTGTTTTTATATCATCATAACATAAATCCCCCTCAGGGCAAGATTATTTTTTGCCCTGCCAGAATTTTGTCTCCGTCTTCGATTCCGTTTGCCGCACAGATTTTCCCTATCATCCCTGCATTTCCATATACCTTCTTGCTGATTCCCGCCAGGGTATCTCCCGGCTCGATCGTATAATACACCGGCGAAGCTTCCGAAGCGGACACCGGCTGTGCTTCCGAAGATGCCGTTTCTGCTTCCGTCTCCTCCTGTGTACTTTCCGGGTTCTGACCGGCAGTACTCTCAGCTTCAACGTCCCCGCCAGGCTCCCCCTGCTTATCATCCCCGTTGGCCTCTACTCCTGAGGGGAGTATCTCCACAGATGCCATTTCATGACTTCCCTCTGTCGTTGTCCCGGCCTGTCCCTCATCGGACACTGCCGGCAGGGAGGTCATATCCTTCTGTTCACCATTTGCATCTGCGCTTTCATCTGCAGTCCCTTCTCCCCGAAGGATCCCCTCATTCTCTTCTCTCGCCGACTCCTCCAGTTCTCTTTGCGCCGCCGTCTGCGCCAGATCATTGAGTGAATGTTCCATATCTTTCATCTTATCATAATTATTCACCATCGTGATTCCAATCAGAATCACAATCAGTACCAGGACTGAGCTGACTGCATACAGCGCGTTCATCGTACGGTTCTGATTCGATATTTCCTTTCGTTCCTTCATACGGGTGCGAAAATGCGCCACCGGAGCCTCCCGCTGGCGAAGAAGCGCCTCTTCCTCTCCCCCCTGGCTTTGATAGCTGCTTACCATAAATTCCTGCATGGCCTCATTTTTCTCGTAATAGACAAAATATCCCGGCAGCTTCCTGAGCATCCCGTTCTGATACAGATAGCATTCACTTTCTTCCTCATAGGACTCCCGCTTCAGGAGAAGCATATCCTCGGTTGGAAAATTCTTTTTCTGTGCCTTCAGGAGCCTGTCCTCCGACAGATCGTCATCATACAGAAGCCAGCCTACAATTTCTCCGGAAATAAAATGCTTTTTTACCGTTTCATAGATCGTCTCCCACACCCGGTCCGTAAAGCTGTAATCCGGCCCCACCTGGGTATAATCCACCTGAAAAGCTCCGTCTGCAAACAGATACAGCACATCCTGTACGTATTCCCGGTGCCCGGTCAGGATCAGAATACAGCCCAGGTTTTTATTCTCCGTTATTTTCTGCCGGATATAGGTAACCACATAATCCTCAATATAAATCCTCCGATCTTTATGTACCTCTCCCACCTGCCTCACATTTTTCGGCAGAGCAATCTTCTCCTGCTCTCTGTTTTCTTCTCCTTTATATACCACTTCTATCATAATGAATCACCCCTGTGCTTTCCTTTTTTGTTTTTAAAATAGCACACGGGCTCTGCATATTTTGGCAGATTCTGTCCCTCTATCCAAATTTATTTCGACATCCCGCCTACTTTTTTCGAATACTGCCCTGCGTCTGATTTTTTATCTCCTTTTTGGACATACTACAGAAAACCCCTGTATAAGGGCAGACGAAAAAAGGACCAATACGATTATGAAAGAAAACTATCCATCAGAATCGCAGACCATTTATTACCTGCCGGGGAAAGCCTCCTACGCACCTGCCCTGGGAGAGACCCTGCGCTGCATGCTCCCTTTTGGACACTCCTCCCTGATTATTCTGTGTATCGGCAGCCCCCTGGTGAGCGGAGACCGGCTGGGCCCCCGGGTGGGCAGCCTTCTCCTCCCCCACTCCAGTGAGGCTCTGCATGTCTTCGGCACAGAAGCATCTCCGGTACATGCTTTGAATCTTGGACGCACACTGGAAAATATCCGCTGCAATTATCCGGACACCCCTGTTGTCGCAGTGGATGCGGCCCTTTCGGAGCGAAAATATCTGGGGCATATTACCATCGGAAAGGGGCCGGTTCACCCGGGCTCCGGCATCCACAAGGAGCTGACCGGAACCGGGGACGTTCATATCACCGGTATCGTCAGCATTTCCGGATATATGGAATACTTCATTCTGCGGCACACCCCCAGAAGCCAGGTGGAACGGCTGGCTTCGGTCATTGCGCAGGGAATCCTGTCCGGTATCTCACATGAGACTGCATAGAAAAAGAGCGGTTTCCCGCCCTTTGCAATAAACTGCACGGCAAAAAACCACTCTTTTTCATTATACGTATGCTTTTACTCTTTCATAAATGCTCTTCGCATCCAGTCCGTATTTTTTGATCAGCTCTGCTGCCGGTCCGGACTCTCCATAGGTATCGTTGATACCGATCTTCAGCACCGGTGCGGGAAGCTTTGCGCAGAGGGCGTCACATACCGCGCTGCCAAGTCCGCCGATCACCGAATGCTCTTCCACCGTCACGACCTTGCCGGTCTCTTTTGCTGCGGCAACGACCAGCTCTTCATCCAGCGGCTTGATCGTATGAATATTGATCACCTTTGCATCAATACCGTCTGCTGCCAGCATTTCGGCGGCTGCCAGAGATTCGGATACACAAAGACCGGTCGCGATGATCGCCACGTCCTTGCCCTCTCTTAAAACAACACCCTTGCCCAGCTCAAATTTATAATCCGGATTGTCATTGATCACCGGAACAGCAAGTCTTCCGAATCGTAAATATACCGGTCCGTCATGGTCCAGCGCTGCCTTCACAGCGGCCTTTGCCTCCACATCGTCGGACGGGTTGATCACAACCATCCCCGGAATGGTACGCATCAGGGCAATATCCTCGTTGCACTGATGGGTAGCTCCATCCTCTCCCACGGAAATTCCCGCATGGGTTGCACCGATTTTCACATTCAGCTTCGGATAGCCCACCGAATTACGGATCTGCTCAAACGCCCGCCCTGCCGCAAACATGGCAAAGGAGCTGACAAACGGGATTTTTCCGGTAGTTGCAAGTCCTGCTGCGATTCCTACCATGTTGCACTCGGCAATACCACAGTCAATATGACGCTCCGGGAACGCTTTTTTAAATACGCCGGTCTTGGTTGCTGCGGCAAGATCCGCATCCAGAACTACCAGATTCTCATATTCTGCACCGTACTGCGCCAGCGCGTTGCCGTAGCTTTCTCTGGTAGCGATTTTCTTTACTTCTGACATAATGCTTCACCCGCCTTCCTCAATTCTTCCATTGCAATGGCATACTGCTCGTCATTGGGAGCGGTTCCGTGCCAGGAGGCCTGATTCTCCATAAAGGACACTCCCTTACCTTTCACTGATTTCGCAATGATTGCTGTCGGCATGCCCTTTGTCCTGCGAGCCTCCTGGAATGCAGCTGCAATCTGCTCAAAATCATGGGCATCAATATTGATCACATGAAAATTAAATGCTTCGAATTTTTTATCGATCGGATACGGAGAACAAACATCCGCAATATTTCCGTCGATCTGAAGGCCGTTATTGTCCACAATCACCACCAGGTTGTCCAGCTTTCTGGCACCTGCAAACATGGCAGCCTCCCATACCTGTCCTTCCTGAATCTCCCCGTCTCCCAGAAGGGTATACGTACGATAGGAATCATTGGAAAGCTTTGCGGACAGCGCCATGCCTACTGCCGCGGAGATACCCTGGCCCAGAGATCCGCTGGACATATCCACGCCCGGGATATGCTTTTTGTCCGGATGCCCCTGCAGATAAGAGCCAACCTTGCGGAGGGTCTTTAAATCCTCCACCGGGAAGAAGCCCCGGTTCGCCAGCACAGAGTAATATCCGGGGGCCACATGACCCTTGGATAATACAAAACGGTCTCTGTCCGGCTTCCCAGGATCCGCCGGATCAATATTCATTTCCTCAAAATACAGATATGTAAAAATATCTGCCGCAGAAAGTGAACCGCCCGGATGACCCGATTTCGCACTGTGCACTGCTTCAATGATTCCCTTACGGATCTCATTGGCAGTTTTCTGAAGTTCCACTACATTCATTTTCTACCACCCTTTATAAGCCCTTTCTATGTTATTTATTCCTTTAAAGATCCTTTGGTTCCCCAGGAAGACAGCTCCACATAGGTCACATAAATCTCACCCTCCTGAAGCCCCAGGATCTCCTCCAGCGTCCGGAAAATCAGCTCCGTATACGCCTTCTTTGCATCGAACGGCGCAGAACGGAACATGCGCACCTCCACAAATGCACAGTTCTCTTTCTCCTCTCCGCCGAAATACATATCGGTTCCTCCGATGAATTCCACCATCAGAACCTCCTCTCTCTTATTCGGCAGTACAGAGATTTCTTTTCCTAAAATTGATTTTACCGCATCCCGCTCTTCCTTCGCCAGCTTTTTTGTCGTGTGTACGGATATAAACGGCATCCTCTGCTCCTCCTTTCCCATAAAGCTGCCGGCAGATGCCCGCTACAGCTCCGTGCGTCCCTCCAGGGCCCGCAACAGCGTTACCTCGTCAATATATTCCAGGTCTCCTCCCACCGGCACTCCGCTGGCGATCCGCGTCACCTTCACTCCGGTGGGCTTCACCAGCTTGCTGATATACATGGCAGTTGTTTCTCCCTCCAGGCTGGAATTGGTCGCAATGATCAGCTCCCGCACATCTTTCTGAAGCCGCTGTATCAGCTCCTTCAGACGGATGTCCCCGGGCCCGATACCGAGCAGGGGAGAAATCGCACCATGCAGCACATGATATACTCCTTCATATTTCCCGGTCTTCTCATAGGCTGCCAGATCCCTTGTATTCTCCACTACCATAATCACACTATGGTCCCGCTTGGGATTGCTGCAGATCGGACATGGGTCCGAATCGGTCAGTGTACAGCATTCGCTGCAGTAACGGACGTTTTTCTTTGCCTCCAGAATTGTCGAGGACAGCTCCTCCACCTGACAAAGAGGCATATTGATCAGATGAAATGCAAGCCTCTGGGCCGATTTCGCACCGATTCCCGGCAGCCTGGAAAGCTGCTCTATTAATTTGCTGATCTGGCTGCTGTAGTATTCCATCAGAAGGAAAAGCCTCCGCCCATGCCGCCGGTCAGCCGGGACATGCTGGCCTTGGATGCCTCCTCCACCTGACGAAGCGCAGAATTCACTGCCACCATCACCAGATCCTCCAGCATTTCCACATCCTCCGGATCCACAACCTCTTCATCCAGAGAAACCTTTGTCACCTCATATTTTCCGTTTACGGTAACCTCCACCGCTCCGCCTCCGGCTGATGCGGTAAACTCCTTCATCTCCAGCTCCTTCTGCTGTTCCTCCATCTGCTTCTGCATCTTCTGGGCCTGCTTCATCAGATTGTTCATGTTCGCAGGCATGCCTCCGCCCGGAAATCCACCTCTTTTTGCCATCCTTCTTTTCCTCCTGTTTTCTGTGGGAGATCCGTTAATCTTCTATCGTAATCTCCATGTTCACTATTTTCTCTATATCCACAAAGCTGTCCTCAAAGGCTCTGCCCCTGTCCAGAAGCCGCACCTCCAGTTCCACAGCCTTTCCGATTTTCTTCGTTATCGCCTCACCGATTTCCCGTTTCTGTTCGTCCCGGTTCACAAAATCGCAGGCGACCTCGTCCTCAAACACAATCAGCAGACGATTCTCTCCGCCCAGGCTCAGCCGGGCATGCTTCAGGTAATTCCTGGTCATCCCGGAAATATCCCGGATAATATTTTTCCAGTCCGCCACTACCTGCTGCACTTCCTCCGGTATTGCTGCGGTCAGCACCGGAGGTGTTTCCCGTTCCTTTACCGGCCCGGGCTGCGGCACTGCTGTTCCTGAGGCTGCCGGCACTGCCGCCGCGCCCTCCTCTATGGCCCGCTCGATCTTCGAGAGCCGGTCAAATACAGAATCCATATTCCGCTCCATCGCAGGCCTGCATACCTTGATCAGAGTCATCTCTGCCAGAATACGCTTCTGGGAGGACAGCTTCAGCTGTCCCGACAGCTCAGAAAAGATCCGGATATAACGCATCAGCGTATCCGTCTCGACCTTTGCTGCCTGCGCCTTCAGCTGTGCCAGATTTTCCGAAGATACATCCAGCACATCCTCCATATGATCCGAACTTTTTACCAGCAGAAGATTTCTCAGATACCAGGTAAAATCTGAAAAGAACTGGGTCAGCTCCCGCCCCTGGATAATCAGATCCTCCAGCCCCCGGATGCAGCCCAGGATATCCTCCTCCAGGATGTGGGCAAGAAAGCTTCCGAACACCTCCGTGTCCACAGCCCCCAGCACTTCCAGCACATTGTCATAGGTAAGCTTCTGTCCGAGATAAAAGGCAATGCACTGATCCATCAGGCTTAAGGCATCGCGCATGGATCCGTCCGCTGCCTTGGCCACATATCGGATCGCCTGCTCCTCCACCTCCACGCCTTCCTTCTTCATCAGCTCCGAAAGCCGGTCGGATATGGTATCCATGCTGATTCTCCTGAAATCATATCTCTGGCATCGGGACAGAATCGTCACCGGAATCTTATGTGCCTCGGTAGTCGCCAGAATAAAAATCACATAGGACGGAGGCTCCTCCAGCGTCTTCAGAAGCGCATTGAATGCCCCTATGGAAAGCATATGAACCTCATCAATGATATAGACCCGGTAACGGCCCTCGGTCGGAGAATAAGCCACCTCCTCCCGGATCTCCCGGATATTGTCCACACCGTTGTTGGAAGCGGCATCGATCTCCACCACATTCATGGAGGTTCCCGCGGCAATTGCCCTGCACATACGGCATTCCCCGCAAGGACTTCCGTTTACCGGGTGCTCACAGTTCACTGCCTTTGCAAAAATCTTCGCAATGGTCGTCTTACCTGTTCCCCTTGTTCCGCAGAAAAGGTATGCATGTCCGATCCGGTCCGCCATGATCTGGTTCTTCAAAGTCGTTACAATGTGGTCCTGACCCTTCACATCCTCAAATTCCGTCGGCCGGAATTTCCGGTACAGAGCGGTATAAGACATGCTTTCACCTCCTTAAGCCTTTAATCTCCGAAGCTGATGCCAATGGCCTTTGCCTCCTGAATGATCCCCGAATCCGGCTCTACCATCTTAAGCTTCCCTGCAACCTCAGAAAGCGGTGTCTTATCGATCCTGTTATTCTTCACCGCCACCATATAGCCATACTCTTCCTTCATGATCATCTCGGCCGCTTTTGCTCCGAGACGGGTGGAAAGTACACGGTCGTACGGGCACGGGCTTCCGCCTCTCTGCGTGTGTCCGGGAACGGTAATCCGGACCTCCACTCCGCTGCGGGCCTGAATCTGATCCGCAATTTCATAGGAAATGGACGGATATTTGCGCGCTTCCAGTTTTTTCTTGTATTCCTTCTTGGAAAGGGCTGCGTCCTCCTTGGAAATAGCACCCTCCGCCACTGCCAGAATCGTAAAGCGCTTGCCCTGTTTATTCCTCTTGTCAATGGCTTCAATTACCTTATCAATATCATACGGGATCTCCGGAAGCAGAATAATGTCCGCCCCGCCTGCAATGCCTGCGTGCAGTGTCAGCCATCCGACCTTATGTCCCATAACCTCCACAATGAATACCCGTCCATGGGAGGCTGCTGTCGTATGAATACAGTCAATCGCCGAGGTGGCGATATCCACCGCACTCTGAAAGCCGAAGGTCATATCGGTTCCCCAGATATCGTTGTCAATGGTCTTCGGCAGACCTACCACATTCAATCCTTCTTCCCGAAGCAGATTGGCGGTCTTCTGGGTCCCGTTGCCGCCCAGAATAACAAGGCAGTCCAGCTTCAGCTTATAATACGTGTGCTTCATTGCCTCCACCTTGTCCAGTCCGTTGGCGTCCGGCACACGCATCAGCTTGAACGGCTGCCTGGAGCTTCCGAGAATCGTGCCTCCTCTTGTCAGAATACCGGAAAAATCCTGTGCGGTCAGCATCCGGAAATTACTGTAAATCAGTCCCTTATATCCGTCAATAAATCCATAAATCTCCACATCATCCGTGTAAGTGTAAAGTCCCTTCACCACGCCCCGCATGGTGGCATTCAGCGCCTGGCAGTCGCCGCCGCTGGTAAGCATACCGATTCTCTTCATTAATATACGCCTCCAACCTAAACTATTTTGCAGCCATAAAGCCGCCGGTTTTCAATAGCCTTATTATATAATAATTTTCCCGGCAATGAAATATTAATTTAGCACTTTTCTTATTTTTCTCTTTATGCTATAATAATACCCGGACTTCACGGAGACGTATCGAAGCGGTCATAACGAGCTTGACTCGAAATCAAGTTGTCGGGCAACCGGCACGTGGGTTCGAATCCCACCGTCTCCGCTTGCAGAAAGCCGGATCTCCAATAATCATGGCGATCCGGCTTTCACACTAGACAAGAAATGCTGACCGAAAGAACTGCCTCTGGCATTCTGACGGAGTGCATCCCAATCTCATACCGGCAGATTCATCTCTGACATCCAAAGAATATTCTGAGGAGGAAGGCTGAAGCCAGATGATCCCGCAGGGGTTCCTGCGGCTTTTGCGTGTGCTTTTATGCCTGTTCAGAGATGAACAGGCATTTTTTATCCGTGTTCCTTTCTGACAGACCTGCCTGCCGATCACGTACAAGGAGGTTCCCATGGAAACCAGAGTTGCCTTAATCGGAATCGTGGTGGAAAATCCCGACTCCGTAGATCAGTTAAATGCCCTTCTCCATTTATACCGGGAATATATCATCGGCAGAATGGGGGTTCCCTACCCCAAAAAGAAGGTCTCCATCATCAGTGTTGCAATCGATGCTCCGGGCGATATTATCAGCGCCCTGTCAGGAAAGCTTGGAAAACTTCCCGGTGTTTCCACCAAAACCGTTTACTCCAGGGTGTGAATGGACGGATACGGACGCCAGACAGGAAGGAATACAAACCATGAGCGAATACATATCCCCGGATATCCGGGCACTGATCGACCGGCTGGAGCAGGAACAGCTGCTCACAAAAGACGAATTCGTCCGTCTGATTTCCGGCCGAAGCAAAGCTGCCTCTGAATATCTTTTTGAAAAGGCACAAAGGATCCGGCAGCGAATCTACGGCCGGGAGGTCTATATCCGCGGCCTCATTGAATTTACCAATTACTGCAGAAATGACTGCTATTACTGCGGCATCCGACGAAGCAACAAAAAGGCAGACCGCTACCGCCTGACTCAGGCCCAGATTCTGAACTGCTGCCGGTTGGGCTATCAGCTGGGCTTCAGGACCTTTGTCCTGCAGGGCGGCCAGGATGCAGAACTTGTATTTTTTGGCCTGTTCCAGATTGTCGGGCTCCAGGCGGTAGGTGGCGAGATCCATGAAGGAGGGCCAGGGACATCCCGGGGCGCCCAGGTAGAGTCCCCGATCCATGATGTCCTGA
>JALERW010000086.1 GCA_022763925.1 Lachnospiraceae bacterium | reverse complement strand
GGCAAAATCACAGACCGGCTGCAGCTTTTTGCGGATCCGGGACGGCTGATTCCGCAGCGGATCACGGACCTTACCGGAATTACCCAGGACATGCTTACGGACGCGGTAAGTCAGGAGGAGGCGATCCGGCATACGGTGGATTTCTGCGGGGATGCCCCGCTGCTGGGGCACAATATTCTTTTTGATTACAGCTTTCTGAAGCAGAGTGCGGTGAATGCCAAAATAACTTTTGAACACACAGGGATTGATACCCTGAAGATTGCCAGAAAATTTCTGGCGGATCAGAAGAGCCGCAGACTGGAGGCATTGTGTGCGTATTATCATATTGCAGTCGGGCATCATCATCGGGCGGTGGATGATGCGATTGCGGCCAAATGCCTCTATGACTGTCTAAGGCAGCAGTTCGGAGAAGGAAATGAAGCGTCTTTTGAACCGGGAAGCCTGTGTTACCATGCAAAGCGGGAGGGACCGGTTACCCCTGCACAAAAACGATACTTGAATGATTTGATAAAATATCATAAAATAGAAATAGACTATGCCGTGGAGAAGCTGACGAAAAACGAGGCCTCCCGAAAAATAGATCAGATTCTCTCTGTTTATGGGAGAATCCGGCAGACGCAGTGACCCGAACCGGCAGAAGGCGTGAAGTCGGAAACCGGATGTTTGTTTAAGAAGGTGAGAAGATGAATTTTTATAATCCAAAGAACCGCCGGCTGATCTCCGGTATCATTATCGGAGTAATCATTGTGGCGATGGTGCTTTCTACGGTGCTCGCGGCACTGTAGAGCAGGGAAGAAGGAGGAGACGATTATGAAGAAAAAAATAGTTGCCGCTCTGGCAGCTGTGCTTGGGGCCGGATTCCTGTTGGGCAATCAGGTGGTATACGCCGCAGGCATGCCGAAGGATACCATTGCCGACGGCATTTTTATTGACGATATGGATATGTCCGGTATGACCATTGCAGAGGCAGTGGATGCGGTGGATGCGTATATTCAGGACCGTACAGACAGTCAGATCACATTGAATATCAATGAGAACCATGTGACCGTGAGTGCCGGGGATATGGGCTTAAGCTGCGGCAATTCCCAGATTGTGGAGGAAGCGTTCGAGTACGGGAAGGAAGGCAATTTTGTACAGAGATATAAGATCATGAAGGATCTGCAGCAGGAGCCTTACACCTTCGACCTGGAATTCGATATTGATGCGGAAAAGATCCGTTCCATTATTGAGGAGAAATGCACGGTTTATGATGTGGAGGCAACGGATGCCACGGTGACGAAGAGCGGAAGCAGCTTCGAGATCACCCCGGGTGTGACGGGCGTGAAGCTGGATGTGGATGCGTCTGTGGAAATGGTGACAGAATTCATGCGCTCCGAGTGGGACGGAACCGATGCATCGGTGGATCTCGTCTGTGAGCTGGATCAGCCCAGGGGAAGCGAGGAGGATTTCGCCAAGGTGAAGGATGTTCTCGGAACATTTACTACCAGCTTCTCCTCTTCCGGGGCAAACCGAAGCAAGAATGTGAGCAACGGAGTATCCAAGATCAACGGAACGATCCTTTATCCAGGGGAGACCTTATCGGTCTACGAGCTCTGCAATCCGTTTACCGAGGCCAATGGCTATGCGACAGCCACGGCTTATGAGAACGGTATGGAGGTGGACAGCGTGGGCGGAGGAATCTGCCAGGTATCCACGACGCTGTATAATGCGGTGCTGAAGGCAGAGCTGGAAGTGGTGGAGCGTTATAATCATTCCATGATCGTGGGTTATGTGAAGCCATCCATGGATGCAGCCATCGCAGGAACCTACAAGGATCTGAAATTCAAAAATAATACGGATGCGCCGATTTATATTGAAGGTACGGTGGCAAATAAAACAGCCACCTTCACGATTTACGGCCATGAGACGAGGGATACGGCGAACCGGAAGGTAACCTACGAAAGTGAGGTACTGGAGACTACGACGGCAGAGCCCAGTGTGAAATATGTGGGAGATAATACCAAGCCTATTGGCTATAAGGCGATTACCCAGAAAGCACATACCGGTTATAAGGCACAGCTCTGGAAGATCGTTACGGTAAATGGTGTGGAGGAAAGCCGGACGGTGATCAATAAGAGCACCTACAACGCGGCGCCTGCCTACTGCACCGTAGGAACCTACTGGGCAGATCCCAATGCGACGGCAGCAGTAAATGCGGCGATTGCCACCCAGGACAATGCCACGATTGATGCTACGATTGCGCCTTATGCAGCCGAGCTTGCAGCTGCAGCTCAGCAGTAAAGGAATAATAACAGACAGGTGTCCCAGAACAGCAGAGGCCCGCAGCCGGGAATGTTCTGGGGCACCTTCGTACGCGGGAGGAATATATGAAAATTGGAAAGATACCGGAAAGCGTTCTGAAGCGTTCCGTTTTCAAACAGATCCGCACAAAGCGTCCGGAGGTACTCATCGGTGCCGGAGTCGGGGAGGACTGTGCGGTTATGCAGCTGAAGGAGAATGAGGTGTTTGTCCTGTCTACAGATCCGATTACCGGTACGGGCAAGGATATCGGTGAGCTGGCTGTGCATATCACGGCCAATGACCTGGCCTCTGCAGGGGCCGAGCCGGTGGGGATGCTGCTGACGGTCCTTCTTCCGGAAAGCATTGAGGAAGCGGATATCCGCAGGATGATGGAAGAGGTGGAGCGTGCATGTGCGAAGCTTCATATCCAGGTAATGGGAGGTCATACCGAGGTGACCCGGGCAGTCAATCAGCCGCTGATCAGTGTCACCGGTGTGGGCAAGGCCCGGGAGGATCGGGTGATCACGACCTCAGGGGCAAGGCCGGGACAGGATATTGTTCTGACCAAGTGGATCGGCATTGAGGGTACTTCGATTATTGCAAAGGAGAAGGAGGAGGAGCTGAAGGAGCGTTTCCCGGCGCCCTTCCTTGAGAAGGCAAAAGCCTTCGGAGAGTGGATCTCTGTGGTGGAAGACGGAAGAATCGCGGCCGATATGGGAGCGACAGCCATGCACGATGTGACAGAGGGTGGGATTTACGGTGCTCTCTGGGAGCTGGCGGAAGCCTCCGGAATCGGTCTGGAGATTGATCTGAAAGCGATTCCGATCCGTCAGGAAACCGTGGAGCTGTGTGAGGTATTCGGACTGAATCCCTATTATCTCATTTCCAGCGGAAGCATGCTGATTGCGGCTGACCGGGGACATGATCTGGTCCGAGGGCTTGAAAAGGCAGGCATTCATGCTGCGGTGATCGGGAAGGCCACCGCAGGCAATGACCGGGTGGTATTAAACGGTGAGGAGCGATCTTTTCTGGAACGCCCCAGAACGGATGAGCTTTATAAAATATATGAGCAGTGAGCCAAAGAAACATAAAGGTGAACAGGAGAACAGGGAGGAATATATATGAGAGAAGAGATTTTGACCTTTATTGAGAAAAACAGCCGGGTGGATCTGAAGGAGCTGGCGATCATTCTCGGAACGGATGAGGCAACGGTGGCCAATGAGATGGCAGAGATGGAAAAGGAACGCATTATCTGCGGCTATCATACGCTGATTGACTGGGACAAGACATCCATGGAAAAGGTAACTGCACTGATTGAGGTGCGGGTAACGCCTCAGCGGGGAGAGGGCTTCGATAAGATTGCGGAGCGGATCTACAATTATCCGGAGGTTCATGCGGTATATCTGATTTCCGGCGCTTATGACCTGATGGTGATTCTGGAAGGAAAAACCTTAAAGGGTGTATCCATGTTTGTCACAGACAAGCTGTCTACCATTGATCAGGTGGTGGGAACCGCAACCCATTTCATCCTGAAAAAGTACAAGGACCATGGAACGGTTCTGGGGCAGGCAAAGACTGATGAAAGGATGGTAATTACGCCGTGAGAAATCCATTATCCGATAAAGTAATACAGATACAGCCTTCCGGAATCCGGAAATTTTTCGATGTGGTAAATGAGATGCCGGATGCCATTTCTCTTGGTGTGGGGGAACCGGATTTTGATACCCCCTGGCATATCCGGGATGAGGGTATTTATTCTCTGGAGAAGGGAAGAACCTTCTATACATCCAATGCAGGCCTGAAGGAGCTGAAGGTGGAGATCGCTGCCTATCTGAAGCGCCGGGTGGACTGCAGCTATGATCCGGATCAGGAAATCATGGTGACAGTGGGCGGAAGTGAGGCCATTGATATGGCGCTTCGGGCCATGCTGAATCCCGGGGATGAGGTGCTGATTCCCCAGCCCAGCTATGTATCCTATCTTCCGTGTACCACACTGGCAGACGGAGTACCGGTGATCATTGAGCTGAAGGCGGAGGATGAGTTCCGTCTGACCAGACAGGAGCTTCTGGATGCCATTACCGATAAGACCAAAATTCTGATTCTTCCGTTCCCCAACAATCCGACGGGAGCGATCATGGAGAAGGAGGATCTGGAGGCCATTGCAGAGGTGATCCGGGAAAAAGATCTGTTTGTCATTTCCGATGAGATTTATTCCGAGCTGACCTATAAGGGAGATCACGTGAGTATCGCAAGTCTCCCGGGCATGAAGGAGCGGACCATTCTGATCAACGGCTTTTCCAAGGCTTATGCCATGACCGGCTGGAGACTTGGCTACGCATGCGGTCCAAAGGAAATCATCTCACAGATGCTGAAGATTCATCAGTATGCGATCATGTGTGCGCCCACCACCAGCCAGTATGCGGCTGTGGAGGCACTGAGAAACGGAGATGAGGATGTGGCCGGGATGCGTACCTCCTATAATCAGCGCCGCCGTTATCTGATGCATGCATTTGAGGAGATGGGCCTGGAGTGCTTTGAGCCTTACGGAGCATTTTATGTATTTCCGTGTATTAAGGAATTCGGTATGACCTCGGAGGAGTTTGCCACCCGTTTCCTGGAGAAGGAGAAGGTGGCGGTTGTTCCGGGAACTGCGTTTGGAGACTGCGGAGAAGGGTATCTTCGTATTTCCTATGCATATTCCCTGGAAAATCTGAAAACGGCGATGGAGAAGCTGAAGCATTTCGTGGAAAGCCTGAGGAAGTAGCATATGGCAAAGCTGAATATTGTGCTTTATGAGCCGGAGATTCCGCAGAATACCGGAAACATCGGAAGAACCTGTGTGGCGACAGGGAGCCGCCTGCACCTGATCGAGCCGCTGGGCTTCAAGCTCAGTGAAAAGGCACTGAAACGGGCCGGGATGGATTACTGGGAAGATCTGGATGTGACAACCTATATCAATTATGAGGATTTTCTGGAGAGAAATCCGGGCGCCAGGATTTATATGGCTTCCACCAAGGCCCCGAATCTTTATACAGAAGTGGATTATGAACCGGACTGTTATATCATGTTCGGAAAGGAAAGCGGGGGGATTCCGGAGGAAATCCTTCTGGAACATCAGGAAGATGCGATCCGGATCCCCATGCTCAATGATATCCGTTCTCTGAATCTGTCCAATTCCGTGGCGATCGTGCTGTATGAAGCACTGCGCCACAATCATTTTGACCACATGCAGCTGGCCGGCCAGCTGACAAAATATGAGTGGAAGTAAAAAGCATAAAAAGAATTTATTGCCGGTTTTCCGTACTGCGGGGCCTGGAATCCTTTACTTTTGGAAGGGAAAAGATGAATTCCGTTCCGATGCCCTCCGTACTGATTACATTGATATTTTCATTATGGGCCTGGATGATTTCCTTGGTGATAGCCAGGCCCAGGCCGCTTCCCTTCTTATCTCTTCCTCTTGAAAGGTCTGTCTTGTAAAAGCGTTCCCAGATCTTAGGGATACTGTCCCTCGGGATTCCGATGCCGGTATCCTTGACCGAGACAAATACCTTCTCATTTTTTTCTGTCGTTTCCACGTAAATAGTAGAATTGTGATGACTGAATTTGATGGCGTTGTCGATCAGATTATACAGTACCTGCTGGATTTTACCCATGTCGGCATGAACATAGAGGGTCCGTCCCGAAAATACCAGTTCAATGGAAATCCGTTTCTGCGTACAGATGCCTTCAAAGGCTGCCGCAGTATTTTTGATGACCGCCTGAATGTCGAAATCGGTTTTCTCCAGGTAAGAGGATTTCGAGTCATAGCTGTTCAGGGTAAGAAGACCGCTGGTGAGCTTGTTCAGCCGGTCCGTCTCAAAGAGCACAATGTTCAGGTATTTCTCCTGCAGCTGGGGCGGTATGGTACCGTCCAGAATGGCCTCCACATAGCCCTTGATGGAGGTTAAGGGGGAGCGGAAATCGTGAGAGATGTTGGCGATGAATTTTTTCTGGTATTCATCAGCATTTCCCATACCTACTGCCATATAATTCAGGGCGGCCGCAAGCGTGCCGATCTCATCATTGCTTTCCACCGGGATCCGGTAACTGAAATTTCCGGAGGAATATTCCTGTACCGCCAGGTTAATTTTCTGGAGAGGCAGGTATACAAAGCAGTGGAAAAACAGAAGGAACATCAGGGAAAGGATGTATATCACGAGGAAACATATATATGTGATATTCAGGATTCGATCCCGTTCCCGGATAAGGTTTGATGCCTGCGTGTGGATTACGACGTAGCCGGTGGTTTTCATATTGGAGGAGATGGGGGACAGGACCGTGAGTACGTCACTGGAAAAATGTCCGTAAAAATCTCCGATACAGTAGTAGCTGTGTCCCATATCTGTGGGATCAAATTCCTCTATGAGCTCCGGGGCATCGGAAAGGGAGGAGACCTCTGACTGAACAAGGATATGACCCTGTCGGTCCATGATCCAGATGCTGGAATTCAGATAAATGTCAATGGCATCCAGCTGATCCCGAAGATCCCGCAGGGTGATCCTGTTCTGTTCATACTGCTTCGTATAATTGGAGGCAATATAGGCCGCCTCCTTATAAAGCCGGTCAGCAGTTGAGTCTTCCACATAGTTCTGTGCCAGGCAGGAGCCCAGCGAGGCGATGGAAATAAAGCTGACCAGCCCGAAAATAATGTAGGTGAAAAGAAGCTTCAGATAAAGGGTGGTTTTCATGTTCAGGCCTTCACCTCGAATTTGTATCCGATGCCCCATACGGTGCTGATACTCCAGTATTTGTGATCCTTGATCTTTTCCCGGAGACGCTTGATGTGGACATCCACGGTACGGGTATCCCCGATATATTCGTATCCCCAGATATGATCCAGAAGCTGTTCACGGGTAAATACCTGATTTGGTGAGGCTGCCAGAAAGTACAGAAGCTCCAGCTCCTTGGGAGGCATGTCCACCGGCTGTCCCATATAGAGGACGGAGTAGTTGGTCAGGTTGATGATGAGGTCCGGATATTCCACGAATTTTCCGGTCTGGGCAGGCACAGCTGCCGGCCGGGGGGCCTGGTACCGACGCAGGACTGCTTTTACCCTGGCAACCAGCTCCTTGGTATCGAAGGGCTTGATCATATAATCATCCGCGCCCAGCTCCAGTCCCAGTACCTTGTCAAAGGTTTCGCCCTTGGCGGAAAGCATAATGATGGGAACCTGGGAATGGGTACGCAGCTCCCGGCATACCTGGTAACCGTCCATGCCGGGAAGCATCAGGTCCAAAAGCACCAGGTTCGGTTCAAAGGAGTCAAAAACGGACAGGGCTTCCTCTCCGTCATATGCGATTTTTGTTTCATAGCATTCTTTGATCAGATACAGGGAGATCAGTTCTGCAATATTTACATCGTCATCCACGATTAAAATTTTCTGTTTTGCTGCCATGTTATCCGGCCCTTCTTTCTGTTCAGGATTTGAAGTCTACAATAGTAACACCGGCATCTCCTTCGCCGAAGGTACCCAGCCGGTAGGATTTTACATGCTTCTGTCTGCGCAGATAATTGTGTACGGCGGTGCGCAGTGCGCCGGTGCCTTTTCCGTGCACGATCCTTACCTGGGGAATATGTGCCAGATAGGCATCATCCAGATATTTGTCCAGCTCGGCCAGAGCTTCGTCCACGGTTTTTCCCAGAAGCATCAGCTCTGGGCTTACAGACAGAGATTTCGACATTTTGATTTTTCCGCTGCCGGTTTTCTGAAGATTCGGTCCGGTGATTACCGGCTCGTCCAGAAGAATCAGATCCCGGATATTTACCTGGGAGCGGAGGATGCCCATCTGTACGTACAAATCTCCTTTGGAATTGGGGAGCGTGCTGACGGTGCCGTTGAGATTCAGGCTCAGGACACGGACGGAATCACCGATCTTAAAGTCACCGGGCTTGTTCTTCTTCTGCGGACGGTTATCTGTCTTATAGGAAAGATTCTTTTCCACGCCGTTCATTTTTTCTCTCAGTCGGCTGCGCTCGGCCTCTATTTCCTTCAGATTGATATTTTCTTTTCCGAATTTATGGAAATCCTTGATGGTTTTGTCCGCATAGTCCTTTGCTTCCCGAAGGATGGCATGGGCCTGTTCATTGGCCTCCCGGAGAATCCGTTCCTTCTGCTGCTCCATTTTATCCTGCTTCTGTTCCAGCTTTTTCTTCAGAGCCTCCACCTCTGCCCGGTAGGTCTCGATTTCCAGCTGCTCCTTCTCGATGGTTTTTCGGCTGGCTTCCAGGTCTGCCAGCAGATCCTCAAAGCTTTCGTCCTGTTCCGTCAGATGGAGCTTTGCATCCTCAATGATGTCATCCGGAATGCCCAGCTTTTTGGAGATGGCGAAGGCATTGCTCTTGCCGGGGATGCCGATGAGCAGGCGGTAGGTGGGACGAAGGGTTTCCACGTCGAATTCGCAGCAGGCATTTTCCACGCCGGGAGTGGAGAGGGCATAAACCTTCAGCTCACTGTAATGGGTGGTGGCCATGGTGCGGATCCCGCGCGCATGGAGACTGGAAAGAATGGAGATTGCCAGGGCGGCGCCCTCGGTGGGGTCTGTTCCGGCGCCCAGCTCATCGAAGAGCACCAGGGAATCCGGATCCGCATGCTTTAAAATCTCCACAATATGGGTCATATGAGAGGAAAAGGTACTCAGAGACTGCTCTATACTCTGCTCGTCCCCGATATCCGCATAGACCTCTTTGAAAAGGGCAAGCTCCGAGCGGTCCAGTGCCGGAATATGAAGGCCGGCCTCCCCCATCAGGGTAAGCAGTCCGATGGTCTTCAGGGAAACCGTCTTGCCGCCGGTGTTGGGGCCGGTGATGATCAGCAGATCAAAATCCCTGCCCAGCTCAATATCGATGGGAACTGCGGTTTTTCGATCCAGCAGAGGATGACGTCCTTTTCGGATGCGCACATATCCTCTGTTGTTGAAAACAGGGGCCGTGCCGTTGTAGCTTCTGGCCAGGGAAGCTTTCGCGAAAATGAAATCCAGCCGGGTCAGAATGGAATAGTTATCCTGGATCATAACCGCATACTGGGCTGCCGTTTCAGAGAGAGACGAAAGTACCGCCTGAATCTCGTCCTGCTCCTGCATGGAAAGCTCCTTCAGATCGTTGTTCAGCTTTACCACTGCCATTGGTTCCACGAACAGAGTGGAACCGGTGGAAGACTGATCATGGATCATGCCGGGAACCTGGCTTTTATATTCTGCTTTTACCGGAATGCAGTAGCGGCCGTTGCGCATGGTGATGACAGCGTCCTGGAGATAGGTGCGGGCAGAGCCGTTTACCATGGAAACAAGCTGAGCGTGGATCCGGTCATTGGTAAGGCCCATCTGCCGCCGGATCGAGCGAAGCTTCGGGCTGGCATCGTCGCTGATTTCGTCCTCCGACAGAATACACCGGCGGATTTCTGTGGAGAGAGGCGTGATCGGCTCCAGCATGGAAAAACAGGAATCCAGGCTGTCGGACTGCTCCTGAGCCGTATCCTGCCGCCCATAGTGCTTGATCCGTGCGGCAGTTTCCAGAAGAGAACAGATGGAGAGCAGCTCCTTCGCATTCAGAGAAGCTCCGATTTCCAGGCGTTTTACCGATGCACGCACATCATGAATCCCATGGAAGGAAATGCTGCCTTTCCGGAGAATTCTGGAAAAGGCATCCGCTGTCTCCTGCTGGGCAGCCTGTACTTCTGCCAGAGAATCGGAAGGCACAAGCGCCCGGCAAAGCTCTTTCCCGCCCCGGGAGGAGGCGAGCTCGGCAAGCTGATCAATGATTTTGTTATATTCTAAAGTTTTCAATACTTTTTCGTTCATTAAAGATCTCCTCTATTTACTATCTTTTTATTATACATTATAATAATATAAGTGAAAACATGCAAATCTGGAAATTCCCGACAGGGGGGTTTTTATGGAAGAAGAGAATAAAAGGGAGCATTCGGGGGAGTTTTCTTTCCTCCGGGAAAAGATAAAAGAGAAACCGCTGGATAAGAAAAAGCTGCTGTATACGGCGGGGGGGATTGCTGCAATGGCAGTTCTGTTCGGCGTGGTGGCAGCCTATACCTTTGCCTATTTTCAGCCCCGGGCACAGGAGAAGCTGAATCCGGCACAGCCGGATCAGGTGACGTTTCCAGAGGATGAGGAGGAGATGGCGGCTTCCGGTGAGGAAGCGCATGAAGAAGAGCAGGAGCCGGTGGTGATACAGGAGAAGGTGGGACTGGAGCTTTCAGATTATGAGGCACTGTTCAACAAAATGAGTGTTCTGGCGTCGGAATGCAGCCGCTCGCTTGTCGTGGTTACTTCCGCAGTCAGTGAAGAGGACTGGTTTAATACCATGCTGGAGAGCCAGTCTCAGGGAAGCGGCGCAGTGATTGCGGATAACAGCCTGGAGTATCTGATTCTGACGGAACGTAAGCTTGTGGCGGATGCGGACCGGATCAGTGTGACCTTCAGGGACGGAAGCATTCATGAGGCCAGAATCAAGTCCTATGACGGAAATACCGGGCTGGCCGTTCTGTCTGTGGAGAAATCCGATCTGTCCGAGAACACGAAGAAAACCGTATCCATTGCGGTACTGGGCAATTCCAATATGCTGCAGAACGGGGCACCAATCATTGCGGCAGGAAGTCCCATGGAGTATGGAAACGAGACTGCTTTCGGAAATATAACATCTCAGGGAAATTATGTGCACACCAACGATGCCAATTACAAGATCCTGACTACGGATATTATCGGGAACCGGAACGGCAGCGGCGTTCTCCTGAATATGAAGGGAGAGATCGTGGGAATCATTTCCCAGGATCGGAGCTCGGAAAACAACGGAAATACAATCGTGGCTTTTGCGGTGTCGGATCTCAAGGGAGTAATTGAGAAGCTGTCCAACGGCGGAGAGATGGCTTATATGGGCATCCGCGGCGTGGATGTGACCCCGACGATTGCTGAGTCATCCGGGATGCCCAGGGGGGTTTATGTGGAAGTGACGATGGATTCACCGGCCATGCTCGCAGGAATTCAGAACGGGGATATTATAACGGCTGTCAATAATGAGCCGGTTGAAAATATGAAAGCAATTCAGAATATCATGCTGGATTTTGAGCCGGAGCAGGCCCTGAATCTGACTGTGATGCGCCAGGGGAAGGATGAGTATGTGGAACTGAAATACGTGGTTACCCTTGGAAAACTGAAATAAAAGGAAGACTTGAGAAAGAATGGCAGACGAGGAGGATTATTATGAAATATATTGAAACCCTGCGGGAGGGAGAACGGGTTACGGGCGTGTACCTGTGTAAATTCTGCCAGCCCGCAGTGACAAAGAACGGGAAGTCTTATCTGAATGTTACGCTGCAGGATAAGACCGGAACGGTGGATGCAAAGGTATGGGATCCGAATTCCCAGGGGATCGACGATTTCCAGACAATGGATTACATTGATATTATGGGGGATGTGACCAGCTTTTTGGGAGCGCTTCAGGTAAATATCAAACGGGCGAGGGTTGCCCGGGAGGGAGAATTTGAACCGAAGGATTATCTTCCGGTGAGCGGGAAGGATATTGAGGAGATGTATGCTCAGCTGAAAGAGTATATAGCGAAAATCAAGAACCCGTATCTTCAGGAGCTGACGGCGAGCTTTTATCTGAAGGATGCGGATTTTATCAGAAGATTCAAATTCCAGTCAGCGGCCAAAAGTGTACATCACGGATTTGTGGGAGGTCTTCTGGAGCATACGCTCAGCGTGGTAAAGCTTTGCGATTATTTTGCGGATCATTATCCGATCCTGAATCGGGATCTGTTGCTGACTGCGGCAATTTTCCATGATATCGGAAAGACGGAGGAGCTTTCCGCATTTCCGGAGAATGATTACACGGATGCTGGACAGCTGCTGGGCCATATTATGATCGGAGCAGAGATGGTGGGGGAGAGGATCCGAACGATTCCGGGGTTCCCGGTGAAGCTCGGAAACGAGCTGAAGCACTGCATTCTTGCCCATCACGGGGAACTGGAATACGGATCGCCCAAGAAACCGGCGCTGGCGGAGGCCCTGGCGCTGAATTTTGCCGATAATGCGGATGCCAAGCTGGAGACGATGACAGAGCTTTTAAGAAGCGCCGGGGACAACACGGACTGGCTGGGCTTCAACCGCCTGCTGGATTCCAATGTGAGAAAAACCAGTATATAGAAATCAGAAAGAGAGGCAGGTTTGCCGGTGGGCAGGCAGCCTCTTTTTTCCTCTGTGAAATGGAGAAATTGCGATGGAAAAATTAAAGAAAAATGAAATGGTCCGGGTGCGGATTGAAGATATGGGACATGACGGAGCCGGAATCGGCAGGGTGGACGGGTATGCGCTGTTTGTGAAGGATGCGCTGATCGGGGACCTGGCCGAGGTAAAGATCATGAAGGCAAAAAAGAATTATGCCTATGCAAGACTGATGCGCATTGTGGAGCCTTCTCCCTTTCGGGTGGAGCCGCGCTGCCCGGTCTCAAGACAGTGCGGCGGCTGTCAGCTTCAGGCAATGGACTATGAACAGCAGCTATTGTTCAAGCAGCGCAAGGTGGAGAATAATCTGAAGCGGATCGGCGGCTTTGAGAACCTGTGCGTGCAGCCGGTGCTGGGAATGGAGGAACCCTTCCGTTACCGGAATAAAGCCCAGTTCCCCATCGGAACAGATAAGGAAGGACATCCTGTGGCCGGTTTTTATGCCGGAAGAACCCACAGTATTATCTCCTGTATGGATTGTCTTCTGGGGCATCCGGTGAATGAACAGATTCTGGATGCGGTGCTGAATTATATGGAGCGGTTTCAGGTACCTGCCTATGATGAGCAGACCGGAAAAGGCCTGGTCCGTCACGTATTGGTCCGGGTGGGCTTTTCCACGAAGGAGCTCATGGTCTGCCTGGTCCTGAACGGAAGGAAGCTGCCAAAACAGGAAATACTGGTGGAAGAGCTGACGAAGATCGAAGGAATGACCAGTATTACCATCAATGTAAATACAGAACGATCCAATGTGATTCTCGGCCGGGAGCTGATTCCGGTGTGGGGTCAGACCTATATTACGGATTATATCGGCGATCTTGCGTATCAGATATCACCGCTGTCCTTTTATCAGGTGAATCCTGCGCAGACCAGGAAGCTGTATGAGACAGCGCTTTCCTATGCAGGACTTACCGGGAAGGAGACTGTATGGGATCTTTACTGCGGAATCGGAACGATTTCTCTGTTCCTTGCCCGCAAAGCGAAGAAAGTCTATGGTGTGGAGATCATTCCTCAGGCGATCGAAGATGCCAGAAAGAATGCTGCCCGGAACGGAATTACAAATGCGGAATTTTTTGTGGGAAAATCGGAAGAAATACTGCCGGAATATTACCGGAAAAACGGCGGCTATGCGGATGTGATTGTAGTAGATCCACCTCGGAAGGGCTGCGAGGAGGCGCTTCTGGAGACGATTGTTAAGATGCAGCCTGCGCGTGTGGTGTATGTCAGCTGTGATTCGGCTACGCTGGCAAGGGATCTGAAGTATCTGTGCGGGAACGGGTTCCGGGTGGAGAAGGTGCAGCCGGTTGACATGTTTGGCCAGACGGTTCATGTGGAGACGGTATGTCTTCTGTCACGGAACAAGTAAACAGGGGATGAAAAAGCCCAGAAATAAAGGGATTTCGAGAGATTGCCGTATTTGGCAGCCTCCTGGAATCCCTTTTCTTTTTGCTTTGACAATCGTTCTGTATTTTGAGCATTTGTGGGGTTGAGACAATAAACTACTTTATTCACTACTAAGACAATAGAGCTATTGCCAGCAGGATGACCGAGAATAGAGTATAAAAAGCCACAGAACCAATGCACTTACTCTTTTATTTTACATATGGCAAATCCA
>JALERW010000072.1 GCA_022763925.1 Lachnospiraceae bacterium | reverse complement strand
GCACGTTTTTTGTTGGGGTTTACCCGGCAAATATGGTGGGTATAGCGCAGCTGGTTAGCGCGCCAGATTGTGGCTCTGGAGGCCCAGGGTTCGAATCCCTGTATCCACCCGTGAACAGTCGGAAGAATTCTTCCGGCTGTTTTTTCACATACGGTTTGTGTATACTCTGGGTCATCGCCAAGCGGTAAGGCACAGGACTTTGACTCCTGCATTCGCTGGTTCGAATCCAGCTGGCCCAGCTTCTGCGGATGTATTACGGCAGATACTGGCAGATTATTCATTTGATGATAATGTGTCAGACAGACGCGCGGATATGGCGGAATTGGCAGACGCGCCAGATTTAGGTTCTGGTCCGGAAGGGTGCAGGTTCGATTCCTGTTATCCGCATTTTTTGAAACACATGGCCAGGAGCGTCCTCATACGTTATGGGGATGCTCCTTCTGTTATAGAATGATGAAGGAGGCGCTATTTGTGAACGAGACAGGTAAAATGGTAAAGCCGGTGGCTGAATTTCTGGAGTATAAAATTCGCTCCGGAAGGATTTCCGCAAAGGGCGGCGATAAGATCTGGAGGCTTGTTTTAAAGAATCCGGAAAAAGCCGACGCATTCATGAACATCCTTGATATGGAGCTGCCGGAGGAGGAAGCCATTCGGAGGATTGAAAAGCTGATACAGCAAATATAAAAGAATAATTTCATTGGAACAAAAGAGCAGGCATGAGAATATTGACATTATAGTTGGGGTATGCGATAATTTTACTTAATTGGCTGTCTGTTTCAGACGGATGTATGGATGTTTTTGAGTGTAGAAGAAGGAGGAAATCCTATGCCAATCAAGATTGTCAATTATGCGGGCCGTTTTGGCTGGAATATGAGAAAATATCTGCCTAAGCTGGCCAGTGTGGGCTATCTGAATCTCCAGTATATAACCAGAAGGGGCGGGCAGAAGAAATACATTGACTGGTTTATGAGCCAGGAGACCACACCGTATCCGAAGGTCGTGAATCTGGAGACGATCAACCGCTGCAACAATACCTGTGCATTCTGTACCGCGAATCGAAATGCGGAGAAGCGTCCGTTTAAGAAGATGGATGAGGCACTTTTTAAAAGCATTATTCTGCAGTTGAAGGAGTGGGGGTACAAGGGACGTCTGACTCTTTACGGAAATAATGAGCCGTTTCTGGATACCAGAATTGTAGAGTGGCATAGATTTGCGAGAGAACAGCTGCCGGACGTGCATATTTTTCTTTCCACCAATGGAATTCTGCTGAATATTGAAAAGCTGGAGGAAATCTGTCCTTATATTGATGAACTGATTATCAATAATTACTGCAAGGATATGAAGCTGTTTGACAATATCCGGGAAATATACGATTATGTAAAAGCCAACGAAGAGAAATTCCGTAATGTGGACATGCGTATTCAGATGCGCTATATCGAAGAGGTGCTGACAAACCGCGCCGGAAGCGCACCGAATAAGCAGGGAACGAAGAAGATTATAAAAGAAACCTGTCTGATGCCGTATACGGATATGTGGATCGTTCCGGATGGAAGGATGGGGATCTGCTGCTGTGATAATTTTGAAGTGACGACACTCGCCGATTTGAATGAGACTTCCCTTAAAGAGGCCTGGAGCAATGAGAATTACCGGGAACTGCGGGAGAAGGTCCGCGGCGGACGTCATAATTATGATTTCTGCAAGTACTGTGATTTTATTGATGCCGGACTGCGTGCGGAGATTACAGAAGAACCGTAAAAAGGTGAATAGGAAAATGCCCGGGAATACGAGCAGCTGACGGTGGGTCATCTGTGATGTATGTCGGGCATTTTATTTTGCATGACAAAAGGCAGAGGGCAGTCTGCCGGATTACAGGCGGATGATCAGAACTGCATCCGGAGGCAGGTTGGGGCGATTGTAATAGGAGGAAACAATTACCAGATATTTTTTCGGATCAAGAGTCTTCAGGTAGGAAAAAACGGAGTTGTATTCCTCGAAACCGGAGTCTCCTCCGCGGTAAACACACAGCGTCATAAGGCCTCCCTTTTTCAGAAGGGTAAGTCCGGACGCAACCGCTGGAATTGTGGTGGATGCATGGGTGGCAATCCGGTGGTCTCCTCCGGGAAGGTAGCCGAGGTTGAATGTGATGCAGGAGACGCTTCCGGGGGCGGCATACCGGGAAAGATGTTCATGGCTGTCCAGAATCAGGCGCACATGGGGAAACGGTCCGCAGGAATCCAGGAGCTTTTGAGTGGCAAAAAGTGCCTGTTCCTGAATATCAAAGGAAAGTATCTGCCCGCTTTCTTTCGTGAGCCCGGCAAGGAAAAGAGTATCATGGCCGTTCCCGGCAGTTGCGTCGATGCACAGATCTCCGGGCTGAACCTGAAGGGCTGCGAAATGGTGGCACCATTCGGTGATATTCATGTTATTCATAGCTGCCTCCTTATGATTCCGGAAAGAAAAAATCGATAATAAAAAAGATTCAGAACAATTTCTGAATCCTATTTTAACAAATTTCTGAAAATAATAAAGCAAAACTATGGAAAAATAGTGCCGAATATAGTATTATTTTTCTAAATACTCCTGTATGTAAGCGTCAATGATAATTCTTACGGAGGGAGGAAGCTGGCGGTAACGGTTTATGTGATGCTGTTCACCGGGATTCAGCTCGCACAGGTTCAGCGTCTCATATTTCCGGGGATTTTTCGAATTGCCGACCAGGTAATCTATGGACGTTTCGAAGTAATCGGACAGGGAAATAAGGGTGCGTATATCCGGTTCGGCAAGGTCATTTTCGTATTTGTGAATTGCCTGCTGACTGACGCCGATGAGTTCGCCGAGCTTCTGTTGACTGATGTGCTTGCTTTCGCGCAGAGCCTTTAAGTTTTTCAAGTTATACCGCCTCCCTTTAGTTATTTATTGTAACAAGATTGGAGAGGTATAAATAAAACTATTAAGTTGTGATTGACTACAACGAACAGTGGTTATAGTATAATAGTAATTATGGATTCTCTGTCTGGGATTTCAGAAATTTCATGTGCAGTACAGCTGTTTCCTGAAGTTCCGGAGAAAGAGAACGGTAATCCATGATCAGCTTGGCTTCTGTACCGGTCAATAGAATACGGCTGTTAGAAGCAGAGACAACTCCTTCGTGATAGAAATCGGCAGAGCTGCTGTCCTTCAGTGTATCTGTAAGAAGCAGGTCATCCAGTGAAATCCGGTATAAAGCTGCCAGGGAGGACAGTGTCTTCAGGTCCGGCATTCGAATGCCGCGCTCATAATTGGAATAAGTCTGACGCTGAATATTCAGGTATTTTCCAACTTCTTTCTGGGTGTAATGATTGAGTTTGCGGTATTTCAGGAGCTGACGCCCAAGCGTTGCATTATCCAAGATTTCACCTCCTTTTCCTGATCGGAAAAATGATGTATAATCAGTATTCACGGTTTCATCGTTTTTGTTTCAACCATTATAACAAGCGGGGAGTGGAATATCCCGGAAAGCAACAGAACGTGACAGATAAACAGGTATAAGCAACGAAACATTGCAAAAAACAGAAAGGAAGGACGTAGGATTGAACGAAGAGAAGCTGCCTTATTTTGCGGCAAAGTATATTCATGCAGAGGATGAAGAGCTGAGGAATCAGGCGGAAGAAGCATGGAAGCTGGTAATTGAGAAGGGTAAAGAGATCGAGGCACAGGCCATGCAGGGGGAATTTGAGGTGCCGGAGGATGCAATGACAGGGGAACAGCTTCTGGAGGCGCTGATGAAACGGGCAGATGAAAAGAAAAAGCAGAATATGGAATAATATATGCAAGAAGAGAGGTACCCTTCCGTTTGGGAGGATCCCTCTCTTTTTTTCTGTGTTTCTATTCCTTCTTTCCGGGACGGCTGCCGACGGGGAGAAATGCCTTGGCTTTAAGCTGTGCCGCCGACATGGCACTTAAGGTGCTGTTGTGGTATGCGGGGGAAAAGGTGACCTCACATCCGAACCAGTCCGGCGGAGAGAACAACCGGGCAGAAGGCTCATCTGAGAACTCTACTTCCACCAGCATCAGAGGCTCAAAGGCTCCGAGAAAGCAGTCAAGCTCTGCGGTAAGTGTATCATTCAGAGGAATCAGAAACCGTTTTTTGGTGATGATGTTGCCGTCTGCTTTCGGCAGCAGGTGGTTATATGCCTCCCTGGTAAGCGGAAGATTATATTCCTCACGGACCATAAGCCCTCCGGATTTGTAGGTAAGATAAAAGCGCTCATCCTCCCGGCGGATCCGGATAACGGGAGAAGTGTTCAGATACGCCTGCTCGATCAGATGGAAGGGGTAGTCTTCCAGAGAAAACGGGAGCTCTGAAATTAAAAATTTGCGTTCAATTTCCAAAGTAAAAACCTCCTGACAGAATATCGGACGCAGAAAAGAAAATCTGTGTCAGAAAAATTATAGCCCTCAGAGGGCAGTTTTACAACAGGAGAAATTCATGCTATACTTTTATATAACTTTTTATGTATGGAGCGGAGGAATGGATGTATGAAAAAAGCAGCAGTATTTCTGGCGGACGGATTTGAAGAGGTAGAGGGACTTACGGTTGTGGATCTGCTTCGGCGTGCGGGAGCTGAGGTGACCATGGTGTCTGTAATGGGAACCTGTGAGGTGACGGGAGCCCATAAGATTGCAGTTCGTGCGGACCGTTGTTTTTCGGAAATGAATTTTGAGGATCAGGATCTTTTGGTGCTTCCGGGAGGGATGCCCGGGACGACGAATCTGTCTGCCCATCGGGAACTCGGGGAGCTTCTGATGAAATTTGCATCGGAGGAACGAAAGGTTGCCGCTATCTGTGCTGCACCTTCGGTTCTTGGGAAACTCGGTATTCTGGAGGGAAAAACGGCGACCTGTTATCCGGGCTTTGAGGAGAAGCTTCGGGGGGCCAGGGTGACGAAGAACCGCGTGGAAGTGTCTGAAAATGTTACTACAAGCAGAGGTGTGGGAACCGCGATTCCCTTTGCGCTTTCTCTGATTGAGCAGCTTTTTGGAAGGGAAAAGGCCGAAGAGATTAAAAACAGCATTATTTACGGACATTCCTGTTAAAAAAGGGCTGGAAATTTTACGGTTCATATGCTATACTGTTACAATGACTGTAAGAATGGATGAATCTAAATGTATATATTTTAAGGAGGAAGACACCAAAATGAGTGTACAGGTAGAAAATTTAGAGAAGAACATGGCAAAGCTTACCATTGAAGTATCTGCCGAAGAGCTGGAGAAGGCCCTCCAGGCTGCTTACAACAAGGAAAAGAATAAGATCAATATCCCGGGCGTCCGCAAGGGGAAGGTTCCGCGTGCAATGATCGAGAAGATGTACGGACCGGAGATCTTTTATGATGATGCGGCGAATACCCTGATTCCGGATGCGTATGCAAAGGCCGCAGATGAGAGCGGTCTTGAGATTGTTTCTCAGCCGAAGATTGATCTGGTTCAGATCGAGAAGGGGAAGCCGTTTATTTTCACCGCAGAGGTTGCAGTGAAGCCGGAGGTAACCCTTGGCGAGTATAAGGGAGTGGAAGTACCCAAGGCAGATCTGACTGTGACAGATGAGGAAGTGGCTGCCGAGATCGACAGAGAGAGAGATAAGAATGCAAGAACGATCACCGTTGAGGATCGCCCGGTACAGAGCGGGGATCAGGCAGTGATCGATTTTGAGGGCTTTGTTGACGGAGTCGCATTTGAGGGCGGCAAGGGTGAGAGCTATCCGCTGACCATCGGCTCCAATACCTTTATCCCTGGTTTTGAGGATCAGCTGATCGGAGCCGAGGTGGGCAAGGAAGTGGATGTGAACGTTCTGTTCCCGGCCGAGTATCAGGAGAAGAGCCTGGCAGGAAAGCCTGCGCTGTTTAAGGTGACCGTCAAGGAGATCAAGGTGAAGGAGCTTCCGGAGCTGGATGATGATTTCGCACAGGATGTATCCGAGTTTGATACCCTTGAAGAATACAAGGCAGATGTGAGAAAGAATCTGGAAGCAAAGAAGGCGGAAGCAGCCAAGACCGCCAAGGAAGATGCAGTGGTTGACAAGATCATCGAGAATGCATCCATGGAGATCCCGGATGCTATGGTAGAGACACAGACCAGACAGATGATGGATGATTTTGCAAACCGCATGCAGCAGCAGGGCTTAAGCATGGAGCAGTATTTCCAGTTTACCGGTATGGATGCCGAGAAGCTGGCAGAGCAGATGAAGCCCAGTGCGCTTAAGAGAATTCAAACCAGACTTGTTCTGGAGGCGATCGTAAAGGCTGAGAATATTGAAGCTACAGAGGAAGAGTACATGGCTGAGATCAAGAAGATGGCTGACATGTACCAGATGGAGGTTGAAAAGTTAGAACAGCTTGTCGGCGAATATGAGGCTGACAGCATTAAGGAAGACATTGCTGTTCAGAAGGCAGTTGACCTGGTTGCAGAGGCAGCCAAGGAGATCTGATCAGCCTTGTCGTTCAGACAGGAGGAAATCATATGAGTTTAATACCTTACGTTATTGAACAGACGAGCAGGGGGGAAAGATCCTACGATATTTATTCCAGACTTCTGAAGGATCGTATTATATTTCTTGGTGAGGAAGTAAATGATACATCAGCCAGTGTGATCGTGGCACAGCTTCTGTTTCTGGAATCGGAGGACCCGGGAAAGGATATTCATCTGTACATCAACAGTCCGGGCGGTTCTGTGACTGCCGGTATGGCGATTTATGATACGATGCAGTATATCAAGTGTGATGTGACAACGACCTGTATCGGTATGGCAGCCAGTATGGGAGCATTCCTTCTGGCAGGCGGTGCCAAGGGCAAGCGTTATGCGCTTCCGAACGCAGAGGTTATGATTCATCAGCCGATGGGCGGTGCTCAGGGACAGGCGACGGAGATACAGATTGCTGCGGAGCATATTCTTAAGACAAAGAAAAAGCTGAACTCAATTCTGGCAGAGAACTGCGGAAAGCCGCTGGATGTGGTGACTGCGGATACGGAGCGGGATAACTGGCTGACTGCCGAAGAAGCAAAAGCGTATGGCCTGATTGACCATGTGATTGAAAAACACTGACAGGATACATTTCGGGGGACAGGGTGATTTTGCGCTCTGTCCCCTTGAAGTAACGCGGATTTTGTGTATGATATAAGCAGAAATTTAAAGTAAACAGGAGTATGGAAGATGGCAGGGAAAAATATGGATGACAAGGTGAGATGTTCGTTCTGCAACAAGACGCAGGACCAGGTGCGAAAGCTGATTGCAGGACCGAATGGAGCCTATATCTGTGACGAGTGTGTAGATATCTGTGCTGAGATCATTGAAGAGGAATTCCAGGATGAGCAGGAGTCCGGGGAATTTGAAATTAATCTTCTGAAGCCTCAGGAGATCAAGGAATTTCTGGACGATTATGTGATAGGCCAGGAGGAAGCCAAGAAGGTACTTTCCGTTGCGGTATATAATCATTATAAGCGGGTAACCGCTTCCCGGGATCTGGATGTGGAGCTCCAGAAAAGCAATATTCTTATGCTTGGCCCCACAGGCTCCGGCAAGACACTGCTTGCCCAGACGCTGGCCCGGCTTCTGAATGTTCCGTTCGCGATTGCGGATGCGACGGCTCTGACGGAAGCAGGATACGTGGGCGAGGATGTGGAAAATATCCTTTTGAAATTAATCCAGGCTGCGGATTATGATATTGAGCGTGCAGAGCATGGAATCATATATATCGACGAGATTGACAAGATTACCCGGAAGGGCGAGAATGTGTCTATTACCAGAGATGTTTCCGGAGAGGGCGTGCAGCAGGCACTGCTGAAGATCATCGAAGGAACGGATGCTTCGGTTCCGCCCCAGGGAGGAAGAAAGCATCCTCACCAGGAACTGATTCAGATCAATACCACGAACATTCTTTTTATCTGTGGAGGCGCTTTTGAGGGCATAGAGAAGCTGATCGAGGCGCGGATGGACCAGAAGTCTATCGGCTTTAATGCGCCGGTTACAAGTAAGAGCGAGGAAAATGTAGGAGAGGTATTGAGGCAGGTGCTTCCTCAGGATCTGGTGAAATTCGGCCTGATTCCGGAATTTGTCGGACGTGTTCCGGTGGTGGTATCCCTGGATGCCCTGGATGAGGATGCCCTGAAGCGGATTCTTACAGAGCCGAAGAATTCTATTGTAAAGCAGTATGAGAAGCTGTTTGAACTGGATGATGTGGAGCTTTCCTTTGAAGCGGAGGCACTGGATGCCATCGCAAAGAAAGCTATGGAACGAAAGACAGGAGCCAGAGGGCTGCGTGCCATTATGGAGGGAGCCATGCTGGATCTGATGTACACGATTCCGTCTGATGACAGTATTGAGTCCTGTGTTGTGACAAAGGATGTGATTGACGGGACCGGGGAGCCCCTGGTTACCAGAAGGGAACCCCGTACAAGGAACAGACGGGCAATATAGAAAGAGATGATAGATCATGAGTGAAAATACGAAGACATTACCGGCGGTTGCTCTTCGGGGGATGACCATTCTTCCGGGGATGGTCGTCCACTTTGATGTGAGCCGTGAACGGTCCATGAAGGCAATTGAGCGGGCAATGCTGAAGGAGGAAGAGGTTTTTCTCGTTACGCAGAAAGATCCCGATACGGAAGAGCCTTCAGGGAAAGACCTGTTTTCCATAGGCCTGGTGGCATCCATCCGCCAGGTCATCAAGCTCCCCAACAATATCCTGCGCATTCTTGTGGAGGGAAAAGAACGGGCGGAGCTTTTATATCTGGAGGATGAGGGAGAGTTTCTGGAGGCAGAGGTTCGCTTCTTTGATCCGATGGAGGGAAAACCGTCTCCGCTGGAGGAGGAAGCAATGCTCCGCAGCCTGAAGGAGCTGATCGGAGACTATTGCTCCTCGAACAGCAAGCTGGCCAAGGCCTTTCAGAGTATTTTGAATGATGCCAGGGATCTGTCCAGTCTGATTGATGAGACGGCCAACAATCTTCCGCTTTATTATGAGGATAAGCAGCGGCTTCTGGAAGCAGTGTCCCTGAGGGAGCGTTTTGATGAACTGGAAGTGATTCTGGCCAATGAGATCAATATCATGGAGATCAAGAAGGATATCCAGACGAAGGTCAAGGAGCGGGTGGATAAAAACCAGCGGGAATATCTTCTGCGGGAGCAGCTGAAATATATCCGGGAGGAACTGGGAGAGGATAATACGTTTTCCGACGCAGAGCATTATGAGGAAGAGCTCTCCAGACTGGAGGCAGACGATGCGATTAAGGAGAAGATCGCAAAAGAGATTTCCAGATTTAAGAGCGTGGGACAGAACAGTTCGGAGAGCACGGTGATACGCGGATATATTGAGACGCTCCTGGAAATGCCCTGGAATCGCATGTCTGAGGACAATACCGATATCCGAAATGCCAAGAAAATACTGGATGAGGATCATTATGGCCTTGATAAGGTCAAGGAGCGGGTCCTGGAGTTTCTGGCGGTCCGTACCCTGACGAAGAAGGGAGACAGCCCGATTATCTGTCTGGTCGGTCCGCCGGGAACCGGAAAGACCTCTATCGCCCAGTCGGTGGCGAGGGCGCTGAACAAGAAATATGTGCGTATCTGTCTGGGCGGTGTGAGGGATGAGGCAGAGATCCGTGGACACCGCAGGACTTATGTGGGAGCCATGCCGGGCCGGATCGCGGCCGGCTTAAAGAGCGCTGGTGTGAAAAATCCGCTGATGCTGCTGGATGAGATCGATAAGGTAAGCAGCGATTATAAGGGAGATACGTCCTCCGCTCTTCTGGAGGTGCTGGATTCAGAGCAGAATAATAAATTCTGCGATCATTATATAGAGCTGCCCATCGATTTGTCGGAGGTGCTGTTTATTGCCACGGCCAATGATGTGCAGACGATTCCCCGACCTCTTCTGGACCGTATGGAGATTATCGAGGTCAGCAGCTATACGGGTAATGAGAAGCTCCATATTGCAAAAGAGCATCTGCTTCCGAAACAGATCACGAAAAACGGTCTTACAAGGGAGCAGCTGGCGATCAGCGGCAAAGCCATGGAGCGTATTATCCGCTCCTATACGCGGGAAGCCGGGGTCCGGAATCTGGAGCGCAGGCTCGGGGCAATCTGCCGGAAGGCTGCCAGAGAGATTCTGGAGGATAACCGCAGGGTGGTTCGGGTGACAGAAAACAACCTGGAAAAATATCTGGGGCGGGAGCGTTATTCCTTTACCATGGCCAATGAGCAGGATGAGATCGGAATTGTCCGCGGACTTGCCTGGACCAGTGCCGGAGGCGACACGCTTGAGATCGAAGTGAATGTTATGCCCGGTAAGGGAGAATTTGCTCTCACCGGCCAGCTGGGAGATGTGATGAAGGAATCTGCCCGGGCCGGTATCAGCTATATCCGTTCCATCGGCCGCAGCTATAACATCGAGGATACATTTTTCAAGGAACATGATATACATATACATATTCCTGAGGGCGCTGTCCCCAAGGACGGGCCGTCTGCGGGAATTACCATGGCGACGGCGATGCTCTCGGCAATTATTCAAAGGCCGGTACGCGCAGATCTGGCCATGACCGGTGAGATCACTCTGCGGGGAAGAGTACTTCCTATCGGAGGCCTGAAGGAAAAGCTTCTGGCTGCCAAAAGTGCCGGAATCCACACGGTTCTTGTTCCGAAGAAGAATGAGGAGGATGTGGAAGAGATTTCCCAGGAAATCAAAAAGGGTCTTGAGATCGTTCCGGTGGAGACCATGGAAGAGGTACTGGGACGTGCGCTTGTATGATAGACCGGCGGCGGGAAAAGGAGTTTGAAGAATGGTTATAAAAACTGTGAATCTGGAAACTGTCTGCGGAGTGACAAGTGTTCTGCCGAAGAATGAACGGCCGGAGGTGGCATTTGCGGGGAAATCCAATGTGGGGAAATCGTCTCTGATCAATGCGCTGATGAATCGGAAAGCTCTTGCGCGGACCTCTGCCCAGCCGGGAAAGACGCAGACGATCAATTTTTATAATGTCAATGAGGAATTATATCTGGTGGATCTTCCGGGTTATGGCTATGCGAAGGTCTCCCAGCAGGAAAAGGAGCAGTGGGGAAAGCTGATCGAGCGTTATCTTCATGGCTCCGCTTCGCTTCGCAGGGTGTTCCTTCTGGTGGATATCCGCCATGAACCCTCGGCCAATGACCGGATGATGTATGACTGGATCGTTCATAACGGATTTGAACCGGTGATTATCGCCACAAAGCTGGATAAGATCAAAAGGAGCCAGAAGGATAAGCAGGTGAAGCTGATTAAGGAAGGGCTGAAGGTGCTTCCCGGCACGAGGATTGTGCCCTTTTCTGCACAGACAAAGCAGGGAAGGGAAGAAATATGGGAACTGATCAGCGAAGCAGCTACAGCAGAAAAGGGATAGTCATCAGAGGCTGTCCCTTTTTTGCCATCAGGAAAGGAAGATGATATGAAACATAAATATATATTTACAGCCCTGCTGCTTCTTCTGCTGACGGCGGCAGGAGCTCTGACGGTGCAGTTGGGAAAGGAAGACCGGACGGAAAACGAAGCAGAGCTTCGGGTGGTGACCTCTTTTTATCCGATGTATGTTGCGGCGGAAAATATCATGGGAGACATTCCGGGAGTAACGCTTTCCAATCTCACGGAGCCTCAGACCGGCTGCCTGCATGATTATCAGCTGACGCCCCAGGATATGGTGCTTCTGTCCACGGCGGATCTGTTCATTATAAATGGGGGCGGTATTGAAAGCTTCGCAGAGGAGGTGGCCGGAGAGTATCCGCAGCTTACGATTCTGACAGCCAGCGAGGGAATCCCTTTCCTGACAGAAGGCGGGATCAGTGACGGCCTGGATTTTGGGGAGGAGGATCATGAGCATGATCACGGGCATGATCACGGCGAGGTGAATGCACATGTCTGGATGGACGTGAGCCGCTATGAGCAGGAGGTGGAAAATATCGCCGCCGGACTGGCTGCTCTGGATCCGGAGCATGCCGATGCTTATCGCGGCAATACGGATGCCTACGTACAGAGACTGGATGCTCTGAAGGAAAAGGTAAAGGAGCTGAAGGGAAGGGGCGCGGGAAAGAAAATCATTATCTTCCATGACGCCTTTGCGTATTTCGCGGAAGCATCCGGGATGGAGATCTCCTATGTGATCGATATGGATGAAAATACAAGTCTGAGCGCCAATATGGTATCGGAGCTTGTGGAGCTGGTGCGGGCAGACGATATTGATCTTCTGTTTGCGGAAGCGCAGTACGGAACAAAGATCGCGGATGCGGTCTCCAGAGAGACCGGGGCAAAGGTATATGTGCTGGATTCCCTCGTGACCGGAGATATGGATAAGGACAGCTATATCCGCGGAATGGAAGAAAACTTAAGAATACTTGAGGAAGCGCTGAAGGAGGAATAGGATATGCTGCATCGGGGGCCCTGCGGGCTGCATTGTATAAAAATCAATCATCTGGGCGTAGAGCTGGAAGGACAGGTGATTCTGGAGGATATCAATATGCATATCCACTGCGGAAAACTGAATGTGATCATCGGAAAAAACGGAGCCGGCAAATCTACGCTCGTTCGGGCGATTCTGGGAGAGATTCCTCACACGGGGACGATTGAGTTCAAGGCAGAGGAGAACGGAACCCTGCAGAAAATGAAAATAGGCTATGTCCCACAGAAGGTCAATATTGACAGGGACTCGCCCTTAAGCGTGTATGATATGATTGCCAGCTATCATTCCTCTTTTCCGGTATTTCTGCACAAAAAGAAATCAGAATATGCCAGGATCCTGGAGCATCTGAAGGTATTTGAGGCACAGGATCTGATTGATAAGCAGGTGGGGAAGCTTTCCGGCGGAGAGCTGCAGCGGGTGCTTCTTACCATGGCTGTGATGGATTTTCCGAATCTGCTTATTATGGACGAGCCGGTGGCGGGCATTGACCGCAACGGAATGGAGCTGTTTTATACAAATATCGAGCGCCTGAAGAAAGAATATGATATGGCAATTATTCTGATCTCCCATGACCTGGAGTACGTGCAGCGGTATGCGGACGAGGTGATTCTTCTGGATTCCAGGATACTGGCGAGAGGAAGCGCACAGGAAGTATATAAAAGCAGCAAGTTCCGGGAGGTATTCGGGGAACGGGTGCAGGAAGAAACGGAGGGAGTGCCATGCAGGTAATTTACGGATGGATGGAGGCTTTGCTTCCGTTCTCCTGGATACAGTTTGACTTTATGAAAAACGCTTTGCTGGCGGTGCTTATTATTACGCCGCTGTTCGGCATTCTCGGAACGATGATCGTAAATAACCGGATGGCCTTCTTCTCGGATGCGCTGGGCCATTCGGCCCTGACCGGAATCGCTGTCGGGATCCTGTTCGGCGCGGGGGATACGAATCTGGCAATGATCGCCTTCGGGATCGTATTCGCCCTGGTGTTAAACCGCCTGAAGGCAAGGCAGACACAGAATACCGATACGATCATTTCTGTCTGCTCCTCTCTGAGTGTGGCGCTGGGACTGGCAATTTTGTCCCGGGGAGGAAATTTCAGCAAGTATTCCGGACTTCTGGTGGGGGATATCCTGAGTATTACGGCCCGGGAAATTCTGTATCTTCTGGCTGTGCTTCTGGTGACTGCGGTTTTCTGGCTGTGTTGCTTTAATAAGCTGAACGCGGTAAGCATCAATCGTTCACTTGCCAACAGCCGGGGGATTTCTGTGACGCGGATGGATAATCTGTTTGCTGTTCTGACGGCCTGCATTGTCATGCTTTCCATCAAATGGGTCGGGCTTATGATTATCAATGCCCTGCTGATCCTTCCGGTGGCCTCAGCCAGAAATCTTTCCGTGAATATGAGAGAATATCATTTTTTCTCTGTTCTGTTTTCCATGTTTTCGGGAATCCTTGGCCTGATTGTATCCTTCTATGTAAATGTGGCGACCGGGCCGACCATTGTGATTATTTCGGCAGTGATTTATTTCGCGACGTATCTGTATAAGAAAATTTGTCACTGAAAATAATACCCTTGTGCGGGAAGGCGTGATACAATAAAGAAGAGGGAGGGAAGCCCATGAAGACTTCGGTGAAATATCTGAAAATGCTGGTGAATCTGCTGATTGCGGCAGCAGGGCTTATGCTGCTTGTCTGGGTCGTGCCGAAAATGCTCATGTTTTTCCTGCCGCTGGTGATCGGATGGTTTATTGCCGTTCTCGCCAACCCTCTGGTTCGCTTCCTGGAAAAACGGGTGCGGATTGTTCGGAAACACAGCTCCATGCTGATTATCATTACCGCCATCGGACTGGTGATTTTGGTGATTTATCTGGTAATTGCAAAGCTTGGGGGAGAGCTGGTGGGCTTTATCTATTCCCTCCCGGAGCTGTATGAGAAGCTGGATGTCCAGATCAGCCAGATTGCGAAGAATTTCAGCGGAGTATATACAAGACTTCCCGTGGGGGTACAGACGGCTCTGGATTCTCTTGGGCAGCAGGTGGATAGCTATGTGGGGGCCGCGGTAGAGCAGATCGGAAAGCCTACGGTTACGGCAGCCGGCAACTTTGCCATGAATCTGCCTTCTTATCTTATGGGCGTCATTTTTACGATTCTGTTTGCCTATTTCTTTATTGCGGATCGGGAACGGATCATGAAATTTTTCCGGGAAAACACTCCGGAACCTGTTCTGAATACCGTTCGGATGGTGATTCAATCGTTCAAACAGGCGGTGGGAGGCTACTTTAAAGCACAGTTTAAGATAATGGGCGTTGTATTTCTGATTCTGGTACTGGGATTTATGGTTCTGGGGATCAAATATTCCGTACTTCTTGCCCTGGTAATTGCCTTTCTGGATTTTCTGCCGTTTCTCGGCACGGGAACTGCATTGATTCCGTGGGCGCTTTTTCAGGTTCTGGCGCAGAATTACCGGTATGCGATCGGCCTGTTTATCATATATGCGGTAAGCCAGACGGTCCGTCAGATGATTCAGCCCAAAATCGTCGGGGATACAGTAGGCATGAGCCCGGTAGCGACATTGATTTATATCTATATCGGATATAAAATAAAAGGGGTTATTGGTATGATTGTGGCGGTTCCTGTCGGGGTACTTCTGAATAACCTGTACCAGATGGGGGCCTTTAACGGAATTCTTTCCAATATCATGGAGATCGGACGGGATATTAACCGGTTCCGGAAGCTCTGATAACAGGAGGGATACGGTACTTTGCGGG
>JALERW010000069.1 GCA_022763925.1 Lachnospiraceae bacterium | reverse complement strand
AACTCTCATGTTAAAATCCTTGTCAGAATAACTACTAGCTATTCTTCCTTCTTCACTGTTTTTTTAGGTTGTTGTCTCAACGCTTCTGAAATCTCTTTAAAGAATTTTCAGGGTTGTTTCACTGTTCGATTATCAAGGTTCTGTAAAATAATTTCGCTGTTTTTGCGTCAGCTCAATTATTTTATCATTCATTTCATCCCTTGTCAACAACTTTTTAAACCTTTCGGCATTCAGCTGCTGTTCAAAGGAAACGGAGAAGGAGGGATTTGAACCCTCGCACCGCTACTAACGACCTACTCCCTTTCCAGGGGAGCCCCTTCAGCCTCTTGGGTACTTCTCCAGATGCCTGAAATATAAATTTCAATATACCATTATAATTGTCATGAACCAGCATTCATGAAGCGGAGAAGGTGGGATTCGAACCCACGGTCCCTTTCGGAATCACTGGTTTTCAAGACCAGCTCCTTAAACCACTCGGACACCTCTCCAAACGTGTGCTCAAATATTTTATAATATCTGTAAAACAATGTCAAGCACTTTTTCTCAAGTCTTTCTTTACAAACCAGGAAATTCTTTTCAGAAAAGCTGTCCTCTTTTTCAGAGCCATTTGTTATTCTAGCACCTATAATTTCCTGTGTCAATCATTATTTTTCTATTTTTCTCTTTTTATACATCTTTCTTACACAGTGTCTCTGCCATCGGAATATCCTCCGGTGTGGTAATCTTAATATTGCGGTAAGAGCCTTCCACCAGCCGCACCTTGCGATGAAGCATCTGCTCTACGACCATGGCATCATCTGTGATCATCGGATTTTCATCTGCCATCTGAAGCTCATAGGCTCTTCGGACAAGCTCATAGGAAAACACCTGGGGAGTCTGAATCATCCAAACCAGGCTGCGATTCGGTGTGTAAGAAATACATCCGCTTTCATCAGCAATTTTGATCGTATCCTTAACCGGCATTCCAGCCACACAGGCACCGCTTTTCAGCACTTCCGCATGGGTGCGCTCGATGATTCCTTCATCAACAAAAGGCCTTGCCCCATCATGGATATACACATAATCGGTGTCCTGGCATGCCAAAAGCCCTGCATACACAGAATGATAACGCTCTTTTCCGCCGGCAACGATCCGCGACACTTTAGAAAAGCCATACCGTTCCACAATTTCTCTGCGGCAATAATCCAGCTCGGCCTCACCCGTTACCAGAATAATATCCCGAATCCGGGGACTGTTCTGAAACTCATACAGGGAATAGTAAAGAACCGGCTTTCCACAGATCAGCATAAACTGTTTCTGTAGGCTGCTTTTCATCCGTTTTCCCTGGCCCGCTGCCAGAACAATGGCGGTATTCTTTTCTTTTACGGATGTCATTTCATCTGTCATATAAAAATGCCCCTTTCCCTGTCCGGCCTATCTGTCCGACACAGCGGATATCCTATCTTTCCCCGAGCTTCAGGTTCGGAACCGCATTCAGGTCCAGCCCGCTTCGCACACCTGCCATATATTCATAGTAAGCAGCCGTTCCAATCATCGCCGCATTATCTGTACAGAAGATCGGAGAAGGATAATAGAATTCTATCCCATTTTCCGCACAGGCGTCTTTCATTGCCGCACGCAGACTCGAATTGGATGCCACACCGCCTGCAATTGCCAGCTTCTTAAGGCCATAGCTGTTGACCGCATGCACGGCATTCTGCACAAGCACATCCGTCACCGCCTTCTGGAAGGAAGCTGCTACATCGGCCCGGTTAATCTCCTCCCCCTTCATCTGGCAGGAATTCAAATAATTCAGTACCGAGGATTTCAGTCCGCTGAAACTGAAATCATACTCTGCATCCACAATCTTTGCTCTCGGGAAAGCAATGGCATCAGGATTTCCTTCCTTTGAAAGCTTATCTATCTTAGGGCCGCCCGGATATCCGAGGCCAATGGCTCTTGCCACCTTGTCAAACGCTTCTCCGGCCGCATCATCCCTGGTTCGTCCGAGAATTTTATATTTCCCGTAATCCTCCACCACGACCAGATGTGTATGGCCTCCGGAAACCACCAGACAGATAAACGGCGGCTCCAGTTCTTTGTTTTCAATATAATTGGCACAAATATGTCCCTCAATATGGTGTACGCCAACCAGTGGAAGTTTTTTGGCATAGCTGATTGCCTTTGCCTCTGCAACGCCGACCAGAAGCGCTCCTACCAGGCCGGGCCCATACGTTACTCCGATCGCATCCAGATCATCCAGTGTGACCTGTGCCTCGGCAAGGGCCTCCTCGATCACCTGATTGATCTTCTCGATATGCTTTCTGGAAGCAATCTCCGGAACCACCCCTCCATACAGAGTATGAAGCGCAATCTGGGAAGAGATCACATTGGACAGCACCGTCCGACCGTTTTTCACAACGGAAGCAGCTGTCTCATCGCAGGAGCTTTCAATTGCCAGTATCAGTACATCCTTCTCCATTTTTAATCCTCCTCAAAATCCAGCTCCACCGTTCTTCCGTCCTTCCCCGCAGATGCATTCGGAAAAATCTTACGAACCTCATCCATATACTCCTCCGGGCGGACCAGCGACGGGCTGTAATGCGTCAGCCAAAGCTCCTTTACCTTCGCATCCTTCGCAAGCTTCGCCGCTTCCTTAAATGTCATATGCTTATATTCCTGCGCTTTGGCTTCTTTTCCGGGTTCCCCGTACATGCCCTCGCAGATGAAAAGATCTGCTCCGGCCGCATGCTCTGTGATGGATTTCGTTGGTCTGGTATCGGTACAGTATGCAAGCTTGATTCCTTTGCGGGGCTCCCCAAGCACCATATCAGGCGTAAAAATCCGGCCGCCAGCTTCCAGCATCTCCCCTTTCTGCAGACGGCTCCACAGCTGTACCGGAATCTGCTGTTCCTTCGCCTTCTCTACCTGAAACTTCCCTTTCCGGTCAATCTCCAGAGTATATCCGTAACAGGTCACATTATGATTTACGCGAAATGCCCGGAGACGATATCCGTTCATTTCGAATATCTGCTCCGGTCCATTGATTTCCATATACCGTATCTCAAAGGGAAGCTCCGGTGCAATCGTACGAAGGGCTGTCACCACCCGTTCCAGCCCTTTGGGCCCGATCAGTGTCAGCGGCTCTGTCCGCTCCGCATTTCCCATTGTAAGCAGGAGCCCCGGCAGACCGCTGATGTGATCCGCATGATAATGGGTAAAGCAGACCACATCGATCGGTTTGAAGCTCCAGCCCTTTTCTTTTATTGCAATCTGCGTCCCCTCGCCGCAGTCGATCAGAATACTGCTCCCGTTGAACCGGGCCATCAGCGAGGTAAGCCACCGGTACGGCAGAGGCATCATGCCTCCCGTTCCCAATAAGCAAACATCTAACATTTTCTATTTCCTTTCCATCATACTCCGAGAAGCTCCGTCTTCTCCCTGGAGTTGGGCGGAACAGCAAAGGATGCCGTCCACAGATCATAGCAGCTCTCGCACAGATCAAAACAGTCCACCTGGCCATCCTTCTCTGAAAAATATCCCCATTCCTTGGATACCCGGAGCACCCCTTCCTTCAGGATTCCGTTCTCCACCTTCAGCGTTCTCCCGCACTTGTTGCATATTACCTTTTCAAGCCGGTTCTCATTATTATAGTATCTCATTGTAATTCCTCCCTTAGGCAGATGCCTGTGCTTTTGTTGTTACAATGAAATTATATCGGACCTGTCACGCTTTTCCCAGTGGATGTTGCTGCTACTGTTTCCATACAGCCGCTATTTTTTCCACATAATAACTGCATCTTCCGTCGGATTTTCATAAAAACGTTTCCGTATCCCGGCAGCTTCAAAGCCCAGTTTTCTGTACAAAGCCTGTGCCGGTTCATTGCCTGCACGCACTTCCAGAAAAACCGAGGCAACTTTTCGCTTTTGGGCTTCTGCAAGCAAAGCCTCCAGCATCCGTGCTCCGATCCCGCCTCTTCGGTACTCTCTGCGTACTGCAACATTGGGAATCTCTCCTTCATCCAACGACACATACATGCCGCAGTAGCCGACAATGGTTTCCCCGCTGCAGGCCACAAGATATATGGTGTAATCCTGCTGTAAAGCACTCTTAAACGCATCGAAAGACCATGGCACGGAAAAGCTTTCCCGCTCTATGGTCTCAACCTGCTCTAAATCTTCTTCATTCATCGGACGAATCTGCAAAGCCTCTGCAGATATCTCTGCCAGTTCGGTCATAGGACTCATTCCTCCGGTTTTACAGAGCTCTCTGCCTGCTTCGCGGCACGTTCCCGCTCTGCCTGAGAAGGGCGAAGATAATCAGGAGTATGTTCCGAGGCGCTCTCAAATCTTCCTTCCAGAAAATATTTCATGCCAAGGACGGCCACAGCTGCTGCCCTTTGCTTATTACAATGGGCCGGAGCAAACTGAAACGGAACGCTTATCCGTTCTTCGATCAGGCTGCGGTAAACCGGAACGCCGTCTCCCAGAAAAATCACTTCCGTGCCATCCTCATTCAGCCGGTCGATCACATCCGTGACTGCAGCAGCCATCTGCGGCATCAGGATCCGGAATACATCGCCCTCAAACGTATAGATTCCGGTGTATACCTGATTTCTTCTCGCATCCATCATCGGGCAGATCCTTGCAGCAGTTCCGAAAAGATTCCATGCCAGGGCATCCACCGTCGGCACATGAATCAACGGCTTCTCAAGAGCCAGTCCAAGCCCCTTGGCTGTTGCAGAGCCGATCCGCAGGCCGGTAAAGGATCCCGGACCCGCCGCCACCGCAATCGCATCGATCGTACCCAGGTCCTGTTCTGTCATTCTCACGATCTCGTCCAGCATGGGAAGAAGGGTCTGAGAATGCGTTTTTTTATAATTCACCGTATACTCTGCGAGCATGTTGTCATCTTCCACCACAGCAACGGAGGCCACCAGGCCTGAGCTGTCCAGTGCCAGTATTTTCATTCTGTTTCTCCTTCTTTCCGGATCGTGATTCTGCGGTAATCAAATCCTTTTTCCAGATCCTTTTCGATTCGGATACGGATACAGTTCAAAGGCAGGATCTCCCGGATCAGATCCGCCCATTCAATCAGGCAGACACCGTTTCCGTAAAAATAATCCTCGTATCCTATCTCATCCATCTCTTCCACATCCCCGATCCGGTAAACATCGAAATGATAGAGTGGAAGCCTTCCGCCCTCATATTCCTGCACGATCGTAAATGTAGGACTGTTTACATGCTCTGTAATTCCAAGCCCGGCTGCCAGTCCCTGGGTTAATACCGTCTTCCCCGTCCCCAGATCCCCATCCAGCGTATAAATCTCTCCCGGCGCTGCCATCTGTCCAAGGGCCTGTCCCAGGGCAAAGGTATCCTCCGGTCCAAAACTCTCCTTCACCATAATTATTCTTCAGCCAGGGTTCCGTACAAATCATCCATGCGGGCCTGCTTCGGACGCATCTTGGAAAGCATGAACGCCCGTACCTCTTCATAGTTCGGAACATTTTCCTTGGGAATAAAAAACGCCATTTTATTTGTTGCAAAAATAATAACATTCAGCGCCGTGGTATCCACGCGGTAAATGCGGTCCCACGGAATAATGCCTTCCTCTTCGGTTCCTCTGGTAATTCCTTCCTCTGTCAGATAGTAATTCACAGGATCTCCCATTCGGGATCCCGGACGAAATGACCGCTTTGCCTGCATTTTTGCATTCAGCGGAACTCCGATTGCAAACACAATTGCAAAAATGAGATAAAAGGCACTCTGGAGCATAGAAACTTCTCCCCATGTTTTAATAAGCTCATAAATGAAAACAGCGACGAAAATATACGGAAAAATAGTGCCTGCATTAGTCTTCGTACGATATTTCATGTAATCGTGGAGTGTTTTCTCCGTCATCTCAACCGTGATTTTGTAATTGTAGTCTGGATTTTTGTTCATTCGTCTTTACTCTCCTTTATACCTTGCTCAAAACAAAGGGTTTTCTCCGCACAAAAAACAGTGTGCCGTATCGTTTAATTATAGCACACTGTTTCTTTTATGACAACCGAAACCTGCCGGCTTCGCCCGCAGCTTCCGGACCTTATCCGTTCTGCCGCAGAGCATCAATAGGATGCATTTTAGCAGCCTTCCGGGCCGGATAAATACCAAAGAAGATACCGACTGCAGATGAAAATACGGTAGCAATCAGAATCGTGGACACCTTTACCCCCGGTGCAAAGCCCAGCATCGGAATAGAGCAGATTCCATATGCTCCCAGAATTCCGAGAATAATTCCGATCAGACCGCCAAGAAGCGTGATAATAGCGGATTCTGACAGGAACTGCAGCAGAATGGAACCGGTTCTCGCTCCCAGGGCTTTTCGGATACCGATCTCCCTGGTCCGCTCGGTAACAGATACCAGCATAATATTCATAACGCCAATACCGCCTACCAGGAGGGAAATTGCCGCCACAAATACGATGAACGCCGTGATCATCGTAAGGATCTGATTGATCTGTCCGATCTGATCCGCTGCACTTTCCGTCATATAAACACTCTCGCCCCGACACTGATGCCTGGCCTCCAGAAGCTTCAGGGAATCTGTAAGCACCTGATTGCTGGCCTCATTGCTGGTACACATAATAATGATGGAATACGTAGTATCTCCTATATCATAGCCAAAGCTCTCCAGTATCGTGGACGGCATATTAATCTGTACCCGGTCGCTGGTATAGCCCATGGACATCATACTGCTCTCGGCCTCATCACTCTCGGTCACACCCACGATCGTCAGCTCCTGTGTCACATTATAAAGTGTCATTTCCAGCGTCATGCCCACCACATCATCGCTTCCGAACATCCGATATGCATCATTCTGACTGATGACACATACCCTGCTTCCGTTATAGTAATCCTCCTTTGTAAAATATTTCCCTTTCACAACCTCTTTCTGATTATATAGCTTCAGATCCCAGGTACTGGCTGTTGCCATCCCTTCAAAGTCACCCTTCGGCGCCAGCACTGTAGTTACAAAGTTCCAGTTATCCACAATGCCCTTTACGTTCTCGACCTTCTCCCGGATCGCCTCCATATCATCCTGGGTAATATAATACTCCTCACCCTTTCCGTCATCTGACACATAAATCGCCACCTGTCCTCCTGCCATGCTGTTCAGCTGATTATTTATTTCGTCCTGAAAACCATTTCCAATGGAAAGGATCATAATGACCGAAGAAATACCGATGATGATTCCCAGCATGGTGAGGATCGAGCGCCCTTTGTTGGCCCTGATATTTTCCAGCGCCATTTTTATATATTCCAGAAATTGTGCCATAAAATATGCCTGCTCCTTTCATGCACCCCGGGGCCTACTGCACACTGCTGTCCGCCGGCATTGCCTTTGTGCCCTCGAGAGTACCGGCCGCGGCATCGGATATGACAAATTCTCCTTCACGGATACCTGAAAGGATCTCCGTATATTCCGTGGAGGAAACTCCCGTCGTTACCATTCGCTTTTCCACAATACCTTCACTGCCAATCACCCAGCAGAAGGAACCCTCTTTCCCTGTATTTACGGCTTCTACCGGAACGATTACCGCATTTTCGGCCTTTGCCAAGTGAACGCTGACTCTTGCCTCCACGCCAAGATACAGATTTCCATCCGGATTATCTATGTGAAGCTGTGCGCCCACCACCGGTGTGCCTGATTCATTTTTCGTGGCGATCCGGTTGATTCTGGTCACGGTTCCCTCATAATCTTTTCCGGCAATTGTAATATCTGCCTTCTGTCCGAGAGCAATACTGTCCAGATTATATTTTGTCACGGAAATATCTACCTTCACATCATCCATGGAAGAAATTTTAAACAGAGCACTTCCCTCGCTTACCGGAGAGCCGTCCACGATCTGAATATCAGTCACCACTCCGTTCATTTCTGCCAGGATTCCCGCCTTTGCCTTTTCCAGGTTCTCGGTCGCCGTGCTCTCCGTCAGCTTGTTCAGCTTCTGATTCGCAGCAATCTGAGCCCGGGAGCTGCCTGATATCTGGCCCGCTTCTGCCGCACTCTTCTGTCCCTCATACTGCGCCAGATCCGACTGATATTCAGCCAGCTGTGTCTGGGCATCCGCCAGAGCAGCCTCCTGTGCACTGGTGTCCGCTCCTGCAGAAGCAGCCAGTGCCGCCAGCTTTTTATCATTTTCCGTCTTTTCCTGGTAAAGGCTGTTCAATTCCGCCCGCATCTTCTCCAGCTGTGCATCCCCTGAGGTCCCCGAAGCTTCTCCGTCCGCATCCGCCCCTGAAGAAGAGGCTCCGGAAATCGCAGCCTCCAGCTGCGCAATACGGTTCGCAATCTCAATATTCCGTGCCTCAATAGGGGCAGTCTGCTCTGAAACCTTCTGAGAAGCTTCCGCCTGCTTATTGCGGATATCCTCCTGAATATTAGCGATATGATTTTTCTGATCTTCGATCTGCTGATTCAGAATATCAATGGATGTATTGGCATTGGCCAGATCCTGATTGCTTTTATTCGCCTTTTCCAGCGTATCCTGATATCCATAGCTGCTGGCCTGACGGGTAAGCTGTGCCTCCTCGGCGGCCTTTTCCAGGTTTTCCGTGTCAAAGGAAATCAGTTTTTCCCCGACGCAGACCGGCTGTCCCTCTTCCACATTGCTCTCACTGATATATGCAGTCACCGGTGAAAAAACGGTCTGCTCCACTTCGCTTGATACATATCCGCTTGTATCCAGGGTCTTTTCCACATCGCCCTTCTGTGCATAGCTTCCATTTACCGTCGGAAGCTGCTCCGGTTTCAGCATACGGACCACAATATTAATGACCAGCAGTACGACAATAATACCTGCAGCAATGATCCACCTTTTCTTCTTTTTCTTCTCCGGAGCCTGTGCTTCCGGAACCAGCTCCTTCATCTCTTTCGAATCTTCCTTTTTCCGTTTAAGCATGCTGCTGATCCTCCTCATATTTTGTATCCAACACGACTCTTCCATCCTTAATTCGAATCCTTCTCCATGCCTGCTGCGCGATCTCGTCATCATGTGTGATGATAATGACCGTTCTTCCCATATCATGCAGCTGCTCCAGAATGCCGATAATCTCCTTTGTGGAAGAGGAATCCAGATTACCCGTGGGCTCATCTGCCAGAATAACAGGCGGCTGTGCCGCAATTGCTCTGGCAATCGCCACTCTCTGCTGCTGTCCGCCTGACATCTGATTGGGCTTGTGCCCCATACGGTGCGACAGTCCCACCTTCTTCAGCGCTTCCACCGACAGCTGACGCCGTTTTGCCTTAGGAACTCCCCGGTAAATCAGAGGAAGCTCCACATTTTCCAGAGCCGTCAGATTTCCGATCAGATTAAAGCCCTGAAAAATAAATCCAATCTCCAGATTCCGGATATCCGACAGTTCATCATCCTTCAGTCTGGATACATCTTTTCCATTCAGATAATAGCTTCCGCTGGTCGGAACATCCAGACATCCAAGCATATTCATCAGCGTCGATTTCCCTGAACCCGAATGTCCGATAATCGCTACATACTCCCCCTGATCAATCGTCAGATTCACATGATCCAGTGCACGCACTTCATTTTCACCCGGGTTGTAAATCTTACACATGTCTTGTATTGTTATAAGTTCCATGCCCTGCCTCCATAATCATTCTCTCTCATTTTTATATGTACTATTCAATTAATACAATAATACATTCGATTCTCCTTGGCAAGCCGTCACCGGCTATAATCTTTTTATGACTATACACCGGATTTCTTTATATATCCCGACAGATTTCTTAAGAAAGTCTAAATATTGTCTATCCTTCTCTTACCATTACCATTTTAAAACAGCTTTGTCTGTTCATATAGGAATGTTTTATAGCAGGTTGTGTCCGTTTTATAGAACCTCCTGATTTAATAAAAAGCAGAAAAAAGCAGGAGTACAGAGCGGGATTTCCGCTTCATACTCCTGCCTTCCAATGGCACATATTTTACGAATGTTATCTTCTGCCCTTCAGAATCGGACTGATATGCTTATACAGAAGAATCGTAAGAACCGATACAAGCACAGCCTTCAGAATATTAAAGGGTGCCACACAAAGAAGTGCAAACCCGGTGAGGCTATCGATAGAAGAGTGGATTGCCGCAGCCATCTGGACAAAGGCCTCCATCGGCATGCCGAATGCCTTTCCGTAAGCCGGAAGCAATACCAGCACGTTAATAAAGCAGGCTGCCACCGTCATAATCACTCCTCCTGCCACAAGACCGATAATGGCATTTTTCTTCGTCTTCTTATGCTTGTAAATCAGGGATGCCGGAAGCACAAAGGCAACACCCATGATAAAATTGGCCAGCTCACCTACCCCGGCGGTAATTGTCCCGTTGATGACCAGATTTAACAGGATCTTGATCGCTTCGATGGCAATCCCGGCTACCGGCCCCAGGGCAAATGCCCCGATCAGAATCGGCACTTCACTGAAGTCCAGTTCATAAAACGGCGGTGCAATAAACGGAAGCGGAAATTCAAACAGCATCAATACCACTGCAATCGCTGAAAGCATCGCCACCTCTACCATTGTTCTTGTCTTTTCGTTTTTCATTTTCCTCACTCCTCATAAAGTTTTCGATTCCGTGTCTGAAAAAGAACCGCATCAAAAAACCCCGACCGATCCGGCCGGGGCAATCACGCAAAAGATAACATGCCTTTGGCATGTCTGCTTCTTCTCTCATCCAGACTGTACTGTCGGTTTTGGAATTCCACCAAATCAATCGCATGCGCGAGTCGCGGACTGTCACCGCCGGTCGGGATTCTCACCCTGCCCCGAAGAATCGTTTTATTCGACTATATTCTATGCCTCTTCCCTGTATTTGTCAATACAATGTGACATGCAATACCGGATTTATATGGTAATCTCAATCTGATTTCCCTCCGGATCCAGAATACAGCTCTCATAATATCCGTCCCCGGTCACTCTCGGACCGCTGATGACCGAACAGCCAGCTTCCTTAAGACAACCGGTCAGACGGTCCACCTCCTCCCTGCTTCCTGCCGAAAACGCAAGATGCATGTACCCGGTACGGGCATTTGTCTTCTCCATATCATACAAATCCGGACGGGTCATAAGCTCCAGGCGCGCGCCGTCCGCAAAGGAAAGAAAAAAGGATCGAAAGCCCGTCTTCGAATTGTAATATTCCGGCCCGGAAACACCCTGAAAATATGTAAGGTAAAAATCTCTCATCTCCTCCAGATGATTCACATACATTGCCGCATGTTCGATACGCATGAGCGTTCTCCTCCTTTATCCTTCCATTTATGCTCCGCGGCTTACCGGCCGTTCTGCTGATCCAGCTTCATAGTCAGTGCAATCCGCTTTTTCACCGGGTCCACGCTCAGAATCTTTACTTCCACAATATCTCCTACACTGACTGCCTCCAGGGGATGACGGATAAACCGGTCCGTCATCTGCGAAATGTGTACCAGCCCGTCCTGATGTACTCCAATATCCACAAAGGCGCCGAAATCAATCACATTCCGGACGGTTCCCTTTAAAATCATCCCCGGCTTTAAATCCTTGATTTCCAGCACATCTGTCCTTAAAATCGGCCTTGGCATCTCCTCTCTGGGATCTCTGGCAGGCTTTTCCAGCTCTCTGGCAATATCCATCAGTGTGATTTCACCGATTCCAAGCTCCTGAGGCAGTTTTTTATTTCTTCCTGCCAGAAGAACGATTCCGGTGAGATTCCCCTTCGCCACATCCTCCGGACGGTATCCCAGCTTTTTCAGAAGCTGCTCTGCCGCCTCATAGCTCTCGGGATGTACACTGGTGGCATCCAGAGGATTATCTCCTCCGGTAATACGCATAAAGCCGGCACACTGCTCATAGGCCTTGGGCCCCAGCTTCGGAACCTTCAAAAGCTGACGGCGGTCCGTAAACCGACCGTGCTCTTCCCGATAAGCTACGATATTTTTCGCAATCGGTCTGGATATCCCGGAAATATATTCCAGAAGGGAAACGGAAGCCGTATTCAGATCCACACCGACCCGGTTCACACAGTCTTCCACCACACCGGTCAGCGCTTCCCCCAGCTTTTTCTGATTCATATCATGCTGATACTGCCCCACGCCAATAGATTTCGGATCGATTTTCACCAGCTCCGCCAGGGGATCCTGAATCCTTCTTGCAATGGAAGCGGCGCTTCGCTGTCCCACGTCAAAATTGGGAAATTCCTCGGCAGCCAGCTTGCTGGCCGAGTAGACAGAGGCTCCCGCCTCACTGACGATGGCATAGGATACCGGGGGGTGGATTTCCTTCAGGAGCTCCACGATGATCTGCTCCGACTCTCTCGACGCAGTCCCGTTTCCCAGAGAAATCAGCGAAATATGATACTTGCTGATCAGACGCTTCAGCGTATCCTTCGCCTCCCGGATTTTCCTGTCAGAGGTAGGGGCCGTTGGATAAATCACCGTGGTATCCAGCACCTTTCCGGTTTCGTCCACCACTGCCAGCTTGCAGCCCGTTCGGAAAGCAGGATCCCAGCCCAGAACAACCCTTCCCGCAATGGGCGGCTGCATCAGAAGCTGCGTCAGATTTTTTCCGAATACCCGGATTGCTCCGTCTTCTGCCTTCTCCGTCAGTTCATTCCGGATCTCCCGTTCAATGGCCGGAGCAATCAGACGCCTGTAGCTGTCCCCGATCACCTCTTCCAGCACCGGAGCCGTCACCGGATTGTCTCTGGTAATAACCTTTTTCCTGAGATATCGGAGAATATCCTCCTCCGGTGCCGCGATTTTCACCGTCAGAACCTTTTCTGCCTCTCCACGGTTCAGGGCCAGAATCCGATGTCCTGCAGCCTTCGAAAGCGGTTCCTCAAAATCGTAATACATCTCATAAACGGAAGACTGCTCTTTATTTTTGGCCGAAGACAGAATTTTCCCATCCCGAAAAGTCATTTTCCGAATCTGCATACGGTAATCGGCCACATCCGAAATACTTTCCGCCAGAATATCCTTTGCACCGGCCAGAGCCTCTTTCTCATCTGCAACCCCTTTTTCCTCTGAGACATAGGCTTTCGCCTCCTTAAGGAGCGGTTCCTTTGTCATCTGAAGCAAAATCAGATCCGCCAGAGGCTCCAGTCCCCGTTCCTTCGCAGCCAGCGCTCTGGTACGGCGTTTCGGACGATACGGACGATACAGATCCTCCACCACAACCATGGTCTTTGCTTCCAGAATCTTCCTTTTCAGTTCCTCCGTCAGTTTCCCCTGCTCCTCGATGCCGGATAAAACCTGACGTTTTTTATCCTCCAGATTCCGAAGATACGAAAGACGTTCATTCAGGTTTCGCAGCACCTCATCGTTCAATGTTCCCGTCGCTTCCTTGCGGTACCGGGCGATAAATGGAATCGTATTCCCCTCATCGATCAGCTTTACCGCCGCTTCCACCTGCCAGAGCTGTACCGAGAGCTCCTGAGCCAGCGTTTTTAAAATATCCATAGTACACTCCATTCTGTCAAAGAACGCCGCAGGCCTGTCTGCCATTTCTGCGGCAGCAGCTGCGGCGTTTTCTCTTATTTTTTTACTTTCAAAGCCTAATCTTCCAGTCCGAAGGAATCATGGGCAGCCTGCATGGCCTTATCCGCATCCTTGGAGTCCACAATAACAGACACCCTGATCTCGGATGTGGAAATCATCTTGATATTAATTCCCACGTTGTAAAGTGCCTCAAACATCTTTGCAGCAACGCCCGGATTGGATGCCATTCCTGCTCCGACAACAGATACCTTGGCAATATTCTCCTCGCATTCGATCTTCTGAGCGGTAATACGGTTCTTATTATCCTCCAGAATATCCAGTGCCTCTCTTACGTCTCCTCTTGGAATGGTAAAGGAAATATCCTTTGTACCGTCCCTGCCCACGGACTGAAGAATCATATCCACATTGATCTTGCTTTTCGCAATCAGACTGAATAATTTAAACGCGATTCCAGGTTCATCCGTCAGGCCGATCACGGAGATTCTGGCTGTATTCTTATCAACGGCCACACCGCTTACTAACATTCTTTCCATCTTAACTGCCTCCTTTACCACCGTTCCCGGTGCTCTGTTTAAACTTGAACGTACGACTAACTGTACACCATATTTTTTAGCCATTTCCACCGAACGGTTATGAAGGACCTTGGCTCCTAAGGATGCCAGCTCCAGCATCTCGTCATAGGAAATCTCCTTCATTTTGCGGGCATTCGGCACGACTCTCGGGTCAGCGGTATAAACGCCCTCTACATCGGTATAGATCTCACAGGCATCTGCATGAAGCGCAGCTGCCAGAGCAACCGCCGTTGTGTCAGAGCCTCCCCGGCCCAGCGTGGTGTAATCATCGTATTTATTGATTCCCTGGAATCCGGTGATAATAACGATTCTGCGGTTATCCAGCTCATGGCGGATTCGTTCGGAGTCAATACGTTTAAATCTGGAATTGCTGTAAGTGGACGTGGTATGCATCTGTACCTGGAACGCATTCAGGGAAACGGCAGGTACCCCCAGCGAATTCATGGCCATTGCCATCAAAGCCACGGAAACCTGCTCTCCTGTGGCAAGCAGCATGTCCATTTCCCGCTTGGGTGCCAGCGGGTTGATATCCTCTGCCTTTGCGATCAGCTGATCCGTTGTCTTGCCCATCGCAGAAAGCACCACGATAACGTCATGTCCTTTTCTGTAGTCTTCGATGCACCGCTCCGCGACATTGAAAATTCTTTCCTTGTCCGCCACGGAGCTTCCGCCGAATTTCTTAACTATTAGCATAATATCCTCCTCAGTTTATCTGAACCCCGGTTTTTTGCAAACCGAAAGTTATTTCTCGAATAAGTGGTCGATCGCCTTATGCCCCTCGGCAATATAAATTCCGCTCTTTCTGGCTTCCTCTTCATTGTACAGCCAGTCCTTTTCAAGCGGAGCCGTACTGTCATACAGCATATAGGGAACCGGAGTTCCGGTATGTGTACGGACACAGATCGGCGTCGGATGATCCGGAAGGATCATCATGCGATAGTCCACTCCTGCCCGGTCCAGTCCTTCTTTTACAATCCGGATCACCCTCTGATCCAGGTATTCAATGGACTGTACTTTACGCTCGATACTTCCCTGATGGCCCATCTCATCCGGGGCCTCCACGTGGATATATGCAAAATCATAATCATCCTTTGTAAGCGCATCCACCGCTGCCTGAGCCTTTCCCTCATAGTTGGTATTCAGGCCTCCGTTTGCGCCCTCTACAGGAACCACCTTCATGCCTGCTCCGACGGCAATCCCCTTAAGGAGGTCAACCGCCGAGATCATAACCCCCTTCTTCCCGGTCTTTTCTTCAAAGGAGGACAGCGCCGGCCGGGTGCCTGCACCCCAGAACCAGCAGCAGTTGGCCGGATGAAGGCCTTTTTCCCGCCGCTTTACATTGATGGGATGATCCTTCAGAATTTCATAGCTTTTTTTCATCATATCCCGGAGCACGGGATCCTTGGGAAGATTGGGGCCGATTTTCTGACCCAGCACATCGTGCGGCTGAACCAGGTCAATGACCTCTCCCTTATCCCAGATCAGCAGATGACGGTAGCTGGTACCCACATAAAACTTATAGGTGTCCGTCTCCAGCTCTCTGCGCACTGCATCCAGAAGAACCGCCGCATCTGCCGTGCTGATCTCATCGGAGCTGTGATCGATGATCACCTTTTCCTCAAACAAAACCTCGTCGTCCGAGATCGTAACAATATTGGTACGCAGCGCCACATCTGTGGGCTTCATATCCACGCCAATGCTGAGTGCTTCCAGCGGTGACCGGCCTGAATAATATCTCTTTGGGTCATACCCCAGCACCGAAAGGTTTGCCGTATCGCTTCCCGGCTTCATTCCGTCCGGAATCGTGTGAACGATGCCGATCTCCGACTGCTTTGCCAGTGCATCCATCTGAGGCGTGGAAGCATAGGCAAGAGGTGTCTTTCCTCCCAGCTCCTTCAGGGGCTCATCTGCCATTCCGTCACCTAATACAATCACATATTTCATTTTTTCTTTCCCCTCTATTTCACACGGATGCGGTTAATCACTCCGCCCGCTTTCTTAGCCGCCTCTTCAAATTCGGCTTCTTCCATTTCACCCGTAATAAATGCGGCTTCTCCTGCTGCCACGGAAGCAAGCGGCTCTACCTTTCCAAAGTAAGCTGCGCCTTTGGCCAGTACTTCCTCTCTTGTTCCCTCCATACGGACAAAGAAACGGTTTCTGCAGTGGCTCATGTCTGCCACCTCCAGCTTCTTTTTGTCCCAGAGGAATTTCTCAGTCGCTCCCTTATGGCGGGCAGCATCAATCATATCAGCAACCACCGCGCTGGCTGTCGGAAGCTTTCCGGCCCCTCTGCCGTAATACATCGTGTCTCCCAGCATATTGCTCTTTACCAGGATTCCGTTATACACATCATTTACCATATACAGCGGATTCTGTGCATCGATCATGAACGGAGCCACCATGGCATAGACATCCTCACCGTCCCGTTTTCCGGATGCCAGAAGCTTGATGCTTCTTCCGCAGGCATTGGCATATTTGATATCCGTGGCTGTAATTTTTGTGATACCCTCTGTATAGATATCCTTATAATCTACCTGATGACAGAAAGCCAGGGAACACAGAATGGCGATCTTCCGGCAGGCATCATAGCCCTCCACATCCGCCTCTGGATTCTTTTCCGCATAGCCCAGCTCCTGTGCGGCTTTAAGAACCTCGTCAAACTCCAGGCCCTCATTTTTCATTCTGGTCAGAATATAGTTGGTCGTACCGTTCAGAATACCGGTGATCTCCTCGATAATCTCTGCGGTCAGCGCATAGTTCAGCGGACGGATAATGGGAATTCCGCCGCCCACGCTGGCCTCATAGAAATAGTTCACATCATTATTTTTAGCAAGCTCGAGGAGCTCTGCTCCATAGGCCGCTACCAGCTCCTTATTGGAGGTGCACACACTTTTTCCGGCCTCCAGCGCCCGCTTCGTATACTCATACGCGGGATGAAGTCCTCCCATGGTCTCTGCGATCACATCCACCTCGGAATCATTTACGATCACATCAAAATCGTGTACCAGGATGCTCTGAACCGGATCTCCGGGAAACTCTCTAAGATCAAGGACATATTTCACCTTCATATCGTCCTTCTGTTCTCTTTCAATTCCTGCTGCGTTGGTGTTAATGACTTCCACGACACCGGAACCCACGGTTCCGTATCCCATGACTGCTACCTGAATCATACTGTTATCACTCCCTGGCTAAAATTTTAACGTAATGTATTTCTTTCTGTGACTCCATTTTTTCTATCATTTCAGACAGATCCCTCGTCGTCGGCAGGACTTCAATACTCATGGTCAGCGACGCAATCCCGTTGATCGGAATACTCTGGTGGATCGTCAGAATATTTGCATTATACTCGGCCACTGTCCTGAGCACCTCAGACAGCGCCCCCGGCTCATCGTCCATCTGCATCACCATGTTGATCGTCCTTCCCTTTGCATTCTCATGAAACGGGAAAATATCATCCTTATACTTGTAGAAGGAGCTTCTGCTGATGCCCACCCGGTCCGTTGCCTCCTGTACCGTCAGCACCTTCTCCGAATCCAGAAGCCTTTTGGCTTCCACTACCTTCAGCAGTACCTCCGGCACCGCCTTTTTTGTCACAACATAATATTTCTTATCTTCTGACATAACGACCGTCCTTTTGTTTGTCCTTGGAATACATTTGTTTTTTCACGAAAGATATTAGCACACTTGTTTTTCTCATGCAACCATTTTTTTAATTTTCTTCCGGTTGATCCTCTCCAAGACTGATCCATTTCAGATACGCATTGATAAACGGAT
>JALERW010000054.1 GCA_022763925.1 Lachnospiraceae bacterium | reverse complement strand
TGATTACGTTAACCATCCGGTTATCATCGGTAAGAACGATAACATGGTATCCGTAAACAGCTGTATGCAGGTTGATTTACAGGGTCAGGTTTGCTCCGAGGCTATGGGCCTGAAGCAGTTCTCCGGTATCGGCGGACAGATCGACTTCATCCGTGGTGCAGCATTCTCCAAGGGCGGCCGTGCAATCCTTGCATTCCCGGCAACCGCTAAGGGCGGCACAATCTCCAAGATCGTTCCGTTCCTGACCGAAGGTGCTCCGGTTACCACTTCCAGAACCGATGTTGATTACATCGTTACTGAGTATGGTATCGCTAAGATGAAAGGCAGAAACTTAAGAGAAAGAGCTCGTCAGTTAATTAATGTAGCTGCTCCGCAGTTCAGAGATGACCTGGCAGTTGAATTCGAAAAGAGATTTGCTGAGAAATTCTAATCAGTACCTGATCAGCTTTTTGATCCCCCGGAAATTTCCGGGGGATTTTTTCTGCTTTTATTTTTCTGCTTATATAAAGGCATCTTCATACCCGCTATGCCTTCTTTTTCCGGTATATCCGGCTTTTATATCATCCTTATATGGGGTAATACATGCACGTTCCTTTTATTGGTATTTCAGGAGAATACACAGCTCAAATAGGGAATAATTCCTATATCAGAATAGTAAGAATAGCTCATTTCTTTCCACACGCTTCCATTTTATACTCAATTCCAGATAAACACCTCCTTCTATTATCCCATTAGAAACGTGCGACGCAGGTACCCCCTCCCTCATAAAAAGAGAGCCGCTCCCACACAGGAGCGACCCTCTTCTTAGCTTTTGCCAGTTATATATAATACATGCATGAATTACTTAAACCAACAAATTATGTATTTTCCATGGAGTGTATCCATCAAATACGGCTCATAAACACTCTTCTTTATGTCACGTATAAATTATTTTGCTTTTTCTTCGCCGCCAAGGCAAACCAGAACGTACAGGACGATACCAACTGCAAGTCCCCAAGCGGAACCCTTCAGGTAAAGGAATGTAGCGATAACGCAGGCGATACCTTTATCTTCTGCAGTCTTCATTTCGTCTACTGCAATTCTACCACAAACATAACCCTGTACTAACAGTGTCAGAGAAAGTGCTGCAGGCAAGATCGGCTGTACGAAGGAAGCAACCGGAACCAGTGCTACGCAAAGGAATGTCATCCAACGGAAGGTACCCACACCGGAGAAGATGGAATCCATCTGCTCTCTACCCTTCTTATAACGCTCAGCAACTGCTGCTGTAACTGCTGCCCACAGAGGACCACACATAGGAACGTAAGGGCAGATGAAGGACTGAACGATGTTTCTCAGAGCACATACAAGGTTGGAACGGTTAGCGTTAAAGTCAATCTTCTCATCCTGACGAACTTCTCCAGCCTCCTCGATCAGAGCCTTGGAAGATACGAAGTCACCGAATGCGATGATGTAAATAGAGATTGCGGTCGGGATACAGGAAATAAATACGGAAACTCCCGGGAATCCTGTAGGTCCGAAGCACATGATCTCTTTCATGATGTTGCCAAACTCAGGAATCTTGATGATGGAACCTAATACAAAGTTAGGAGCCGGCAGCTCTCCGGACAGAGGTCCGATGATAACTGCAAGGATGATAGCCGGCAGCATACCAAAGTTACCAAGCAGCTTAGCCCATTTATACTTATTCATCATCTTCTTGAATGCGGCAGAGAACAGTAAGAAGTAGGAGAACAGAGCTCCGATACCTACTGTCAGCGGATATAATGTAAATCTTCCGCCGTCTTTAATCTCACCAGCGATAGCTGCGATACCAGCACCTAAAAGGATACCAGCCTTCAAACATGCAGGAATCCAGTTGATGATTCTCTCAGCCATTCCTGTAATACCCATTATCAGGAAGATGATACCAACTTCCAGCTGCAGAGCGATCAGGTGCTGGTTTCTTACGTAATCAATCTGACCAGCCTCACCGAACTGAGTTAAGAAAGCGGTTGTAATAGGAATAGACGGTGTGATCCATCCAGGTACCACCGGGTCGCCTAATAAAGCGTGCATGCTGTAGAAGAATCCATTGATGATAACCATGGACCATGCAACCTCATAGCTAACACCCATAACACTCTGCATTGTAGGGATAGCTCCCAGACAGGTAGCGCACATCAGGATAGCCTGTAAGCACTCAGAAATTTCCCATCTGTAATGAATAAACGGAAGTCTGATTTTGAATATACCGGCAGGCGTATAGGGATGCTCTGCACCGTATTCTCTTTTCATAGCCATAAATATTCTCCTCCTTATAAGTTATTGTTTATGAGCTTTGCTATTATTATATTGAGCAAATGCAGTGCCAACCCCTCTCTTTATTGGTCTTTCCGAAGCTTTTCCCGTCGTTTTCCGAAAGTCAGCAAATACGCCATTTCTAAAGCCTTTATAAAATAGATTTTAGTTTTTGTTTATATTCTTAAATACATATTTTATCTTTCGTTGCGTTTTTGCAACTCTTTCCCCTTCCCTTCTTCTTTTTGTTCTTGATTTGATTGGTTTTACATGCTTTTTCATTTATTCTCTTTTGTTGCATTTTCAAATTTAATTGCAATTTTGCATCACTCGAATTCTTCTATTGCCCATTTTCTGGCATTCACAAGAGCACATGTTGGCATGTCTTTTGCTAAATATAATATTAAGGAATCCCCTCTTACTCACCGCAGCCTGATACATTTCGTTTCGGCAAGGAGAGGATATTCCAAGAAAGAAAGGCGGAGTCAACATATGGCAAAAATAATGAAAGCCCCTGGAAAATATATTCAGGGCGCAGGTGAACTTAAGAATCTTGGAACACATGTAAAAAAAATGGGCAATAAGTTTCTTGTCCTGATGAGCAAAAGAAATTACAATGAGCTTGGTGACCAAATCAAAGCTTCTCTTGAGGAAGGCGGATATGAATGTGTCTTCGAAATCTTTAACGGAGAATGCTCACTGGAAGAGATCGACCGTGTTGCCGCTGTCGGAAAGGAAGCCGGCTGCGACAGTGTCATTGCCATCGGAGGCGGAAAAGCCATCGATACCGGAAAAGCAGTGGGTGTGCGTCTGGACACCACTGTTATTGTTGTTCCTACCATCGCATCCAATGACGCGCCCTGCAGCGGTCTTTCCGTATGCTACAATGATAAGGGTGTTGTATGCAAGGTAATCTACGGAAAGAGGAATCCGGATATCGTTATTGTCGATACCGAAATCATTGCAAGCTCTCCGGTTCGTCTGTTTGTATCCGGAATGGGTGACGCTCTTTCCACCTATTTTGAAGCAAGAGCCTGCAAGGCTTCCGGCGCACGTAATTATTGCCGCGGAACTGCTCCCAACACAGCTCTTGCAATGGCAAAGCTCTGCTTCGACCTTTTAATGCAAAGCGGTGTACAGGCCTATGAAGATGTGAAAAAGAAAGAAGCCACCACAGCTGTGGAAGATATCGCAGAAGCAGACATTCTTTTAAGCGGTGTCGGTTTCGAAAGCGGCGGACTTGCTGCTGCTCACGCAATCAATGACGGTTTTGCTCAGGTTCCTCAGGCTCACGGTGCTCTTCACGGTGAAAAGGTTGCTTACGGAACCCTCTGTCAGCTCATCCTGGAAAAAGCCCCTGCAGAAGAATTTGATCAGGTATTTGATTTCTGCAAGGCCGTTGGACTTCCCACCAAGCTTGCAGATCTGGGAATCAATGAAGTAATTGATGACGAAATCAAAGCCGTCGCTGCGGCTGCCTGTGTCAGAACCCAGTCTACCAAGAATCTTCCGTTCCCGGTATCCGAGGAGGATGTTGTTGCAGCCATCTACAAGGTTGATGAGATTGGAAAAGCAAGAGTATAACAAAAAGCCACATATAAAGAGACAGGGCCACGATGGCCCTGTTTTTTAATCGCTTGTTTTCCTCTGATCAATTGCTGTATTTCCGTTCATATGTGGTACTGATCCCCAGTTCCTTGCGGTACTTGGCCACGGTTCTTCTGGAAATACTGATATTTCGTTCCTCCAGAAGCTCCGCAAGATCCTGATCACTGTAAGGCTTTTCATGATCCTCATTGTCAATCAATTCTTTAATTTTAGTCTTGATCACCTCCGGAGTTTCCTGACCATCTCCCGCAGAAGCAACTCCTGCAGAGAAAAGACTCTTTACCTTAATAGTCCCCCTCGGGCACTGAAGATATTTCCCTTTGATTCCCCGACTGATCGTCGAAACATGCATATCAATCTTTTCCGCAATATCCGCCATCGTCATAGGTTTTAAAGGACCGCGCTCCATAAAATAATCCATCTGCCAGTCCAGAATTGCCTGGGAGATCCTAAGAATCGTCATCCGTCGCTGTTCTACGCTGCGGATAATGAACTTCGTACTTTCCATCTTCCTGCGGAAATATTCCAGAAGTTCCTTATCGGTTGCGCTCTGCATCAGATTCATATAGTAGGTGCTGAGTTTATAATCCCCCATCCACTTGTCATTCAGTTCAATATTCCACTGCTGATCTTTGTAGGAGAAAATAATATCCGGCATAATATATTCCGTTCTTCCCTGGGTAATTCCCATCAAAGGCCTTGGATTCAGTTTTTTGATTGCTGCAATATATTTACGAACCTGCGCTGTAGGCAGATTTAATTTTCTTGATATAGAACTGATCTTTCCCTCCGCAACATCCTCCAGGTGATTCAGAATGATCTCACGGACGTATTCATCATCCTCGCCCAGGACCTCCAGCTGCCGAATCAGGCAATGGGACAGATCAGGGGCAAAAATACCATCCGGCTTCAGGTTCTCCATAATGCCAAGACATCTCTCTACCGTTTCCACCGGCGCCTTGATAATATGGGCCACATCTTCCACCGACATTGTAAAAAAGCCGCTTGAATCCAGGCATTCGATCAGAAATTCCATCACTTTATTTTCAAGCACAGAATACTTCATCTGATTTACCTGATCAAGCAAATAATATTTCAGCTCCAGAGGATTTTCGGAGACAACATCATAGCCCTTGGCCCCGTCATTCCAGGATTTGTAAGACTCTGTCTTTATTGTTCCCTCCAGATGAGAAGTGCCTTCCTCCCGTCGGCTCTCTTCTCCCGAAACATGTTCCAGCAGCGGATTCTCGAGATATTCATTCTGAAGATATTCACTTAATTCCGCATTGTCCATCGCAAGTATCTGCAGAGACTGAATCTGATTCTGTGACATTACCTGCGATTGCTCCAGTATTGTACTATATCCTAATTCCATTGAAATACGCTCCTGCCAGCAAAATGATAGGGCGTTCAAAAGAAGAACGCCCCATCTTCATCTTTCTGTGCAATACGATTAGTTCTTAGCAGCCATGTACTCTTTCAGCTTCTCGGTAAGTGCCGGTACGATCTTGTTCAGGTCGCCTACTACTCCGTAGTCTGCTACATCGAAGATCGGTGCGTACTCATCCTTGTTGATGGCTACGATGATGTCGGACTCTTCCATTCCTGCCAGGTGCTGGATTGCTCCGGAAATTCCGCATGCAATGTACAGGTTCGGACGTACGGTCTTTCCTGTCTGGCCTACCTGCAGATCCTTCGGCTTCCAGCCTGCATCTACTACTGCACGGGAGCAGCTTACGGTTCCGCCGATCACATCTGCCAGATCCTG
>JALERW010000026.1 GCA_022763925.1 Lachnospiraceae bacterium | reverse complement strand
TGAAGGAAAAAAATAAGAGCTAACGGGGGAAATTCTATGATTACAGTTTTAATTCCGGTATGTGTTCTGCTTGGAATCATATTATGCAAACGGATACCGAAGATCGGCGGAAATGTACAGGCTGCACTGATTCTGGCAGGCGTTCTGTCCCTGCTTCTGGGAGGCGTCTTTAAACCTTCTGACTGGTGCGGCGCCCTGGTGGACGGTGTGGACCGCCTGGCATGGGTAATATTCCTTTCTATTTTCGGAAGTATTTATGCGGAGACCCAGGTTCGTCTCGGTACGATGGAGACGGTTATGAGCGCGCTCAAGGCGAAATTCGGAAAGTCACCGCGGGCACTTGTGATCTGTATTATTCTGGCGCTTGTAGTGGCGGGGTCTCTTCTGGGAGATGCCATTGCCGCCGCGACGGTGATCGGCGTTCTGACCATCGGAACACTGGCAGCTATGGGGCTTACGCCGGAGCATATCTGCTGTGTGATTGTAATGGGAGCGTCCATGGGCTCTATTATGCCGCCTATCACACAGGCGCTGGCCCTGGCATCCACTCTGGTTGACACAGATCCGGATCCGGTTGTTGCGATCGGGTATGTCACCAGCTCGGTGGTAATTATCCTTGTATGTACCTATGTGGTAACCTTTTTCGTGAAAAAGGACATGAAGATCGTTGAATATGATGCGAACGGCAATGAGATTCAGGAGACAAGAAAGGCCGGACAGATCATCCGTGAAAACTGGACGTCTCTGATTCCCCTGCTGGTACTGATTCTGATCGTTATTTTCCGGACGGTCAATGTTCCGGGAATCAAATTTGATCTGGTACCGGAGCTTCTCAACAAGATTACATTCCTGACCGTGGGAGAAGAGAAAATTACGCTGTATCAGTGGCTTTCCCAGGTGACGATCCTTAAAGGGCTTTCCAATGGAATCGTGCTTTCCCTGATTTTTGTCATGCTGGTTTCCTTCTGTTTCCCCAGGGTGCGTGTGGACATCAAGGGTACGGTAGTCAGCGGAGTCCGGAAGGTAAAGGTGACGGTGGGACTTCAGCTCTGCGCGGCATTTATGCTGGGCTGCTTTTATGCGGGCGGACAGATTGATGCGGTTATGGCATTTGCCCAGGGACTGAATTCCAATATACTGAAGATCGGCGGAGCGGCAGCCATGTGCCTGATCGGCATGCTGACAGGCTCACAGTCCACGACACAGAATGTCGTATTTTCGTTCTTTGGCCCGGCTCTGGTGAATATCGGTCTGAATCCCACCTATGTGGCAGTGGCGGGAGCCAATCTGGCAGCAGCGGGACAGGGACTGCCTCCGGCAGACCTTACAACCTTTGTTGTAGCGGGAATTGTAGGCGGTATGCTCGGCAAGAAGGTTGATCCGGTAAAATCCATGTTTTACATGGTGCCGATGTGTCTGCTGTTCCTGATTATCGGTATGGTATTTATGTATATTTAAAGCAGAATTTATGACAGGAGGAACTGGAACATGAAAGCAGCAGTAATGATCAGCGACAACCGGATGAAGGTGATTGCGGAAGCATTGGAGCACTGTGGTCTGGAGGTTATCTGCGGAGCGGATGAGACATCGATGAAGGCAATTGAGGCAGCAGCAGATATGCTTGATTTTCTGATTCTTCCGATAAGAGGTGTGGATGACGCGGGAATGCTGCATGTGCCCGGGACGGATTATCCGGCAGGGCCCATGATTGCCCGTCTCCGGCCGGAAGTGCCGGTGATCACAGGGCTTATGACAGATTATCTGAAAGCGCTGGATCATCCGGTATTCTGTTATTATGACGATGAGGATGTGAGAAATGCCAATGCGGCGCTGACGGCAGAGGGAGTTCTTTATTACTTTATGGATAAGACACCCAGAAGCATGTTCGAATATACGGTGGATCTTGTGGGATATGGACATACCGGACGGCAGATTGTAAAGCTGTTTGCCTGCCTTGGCATTGCGGTTCGTATCGTGACGGATCAGGAGCCGGAGGAGGGCGGAATTCCGATGATCTCCTATGATATATGGAAGAAAGGCCAGCCGGCGGATGTCATTATCAATACGGCGCCGGCCCGGGTCATTACCAAAGAAATGGCAGAAGGATACCGGAAGAAGGTATTGATTATCGATATCGCAAGCAACCGGGTGGGTGTGGATCCCGAGGTATACGGGATGGACGGCATCCGCGTGGAGGCTGCACCGGGACTTCCGGGACTGGTGGCAGAGGAGTCTGCCGGGAATATTCTGGCTGAGTATCTGATCCGGAAATGGAATCTGGACGAGCAGTAAAGGGAGGTTGTCCGGTTGGAATTTGTTTTGGACACACATACACACACAATGGAAAGCGGCCACGCCTACTTCTCTCTGGAGGAGATGGCGAGGGCCGCTTCTCTGAAGGGACTTGAGCTTTTGGGGATTACGGAGCATGCCCCGAAAATGCCGGGGACCTGTCATGAGCTTCATTTTCATAATTTCCGTGTTCTGGAGAGAAAAATGTTTGGCGTAGAGCTTCTGATGGGAGCGGAGCTGAATATTCTGGATTTCGACGGACATGTGGATCTTCCGGTGCGGCAGTTAAAAAAAATGGATCTGGTGATTGCCAGTCTCCATACTCCGTGTATCCGCATGGGAACGGAGGAGGAGAATACGAGAGCGCTTTTAAGAGCTATGGAAAATCCGCTGATAGATATTATCGGACATCCGGATGACGGAAGATATCCTCTGAATTATCGAGAGCTGGTATATGGAGCGAAGGAGCATGGAAAGCTTCTGGAAGTTAATAATACCTCTCTCAGTCCGGGCTCGGTCCGTCAGGGGGCAAGAGAAAACTATTTCCGAATGCTGGAATACTGCCGGGAATACAGGGTATGTGTAGTGGCAGGAAGCGATGCGCATGCGGCCCGTCAGGTGGGCGGCCTGGATCAGGTGAAGCAGCTGCTTCTGGAAGCGCGTTTTCCGGAGGAGCTCGTGGTGAACCGTTCGGTGGCTGCGCTGAAGGAGCATCTGCACAAATTTTCCGGACAGCAGGAATAAAAAGAAAAAACAGGTGCAAAAATTTAAATAAATTGCGGATTCTTCTGGATTTTAAAATTTTACTGTGGTAAAATCATATTGTATTGTACGGGAGGTAATGCAATGAATAAGAAATTAAGAACAGAGGCTGTGGATTTTCTGTTTGATGCCGTACTCAGCCTGAAGGACCGTGAAGAATGCTATGTCTTTTTTGAAGATATCTGCACCATCAATGAGCTTTTATCTCTGTCCCAGCGTTTTGAGGTGGCCAAGATGCTCCGGGAGCAGAAGACCTATCTGGAGATCGCAGAGAAGACAGGGGCTTCTACGGCAACGATCAGCAGGGTGAACCGTTCTCTCAATTATGGAAATGACGGCTACGACATGGTGTTTGAACGTCTGAAAAACCGGGAGGACAGCAAATCCGAAGACGAAGCGTAGCATTCGTTTCGCGGACGGTACAGAAGAGACAGGAAAAAGTCACACGGGAATGACGGGGGATAGGAAAAGCCGGCGGATTCATGGCAGAAAAATGCCTGAAACGCCGGCTTTTGTCACAGAAACAGCGAAAACATTCCTTCGCAGAGCCAAACCTCAGCGGGGATTGTCTTCGAGCGCGTTGTCGATCAGCTTTTCGATGATCTGTTTGCGAACATAGATATCATAACTCAGCATGCAGATAAAGGCGAACAGCTGAAGAAAATCCTGATCCTCCTCTGGGGCTTCCCGAAAGGTATTCCTTGATTCCTGGAATTTGGCCAGAACATCTTCCTTCAATCCTTTAATCTCGCTTTTCTCCAGGCTGAATACCTCTTCATACAGTGCCTCCAGGTTCAGTTCCCCCTCGGTCTGGAAATACTTCTCCGAAATGGGTGACAGGATCTTCTGGATATCATTGATGGAGAGCAGATTTTTAAAGTAGTAAATAAAAATCAGCATCAGCATATGATTTCTGGAGTATTTCTTCTTCACCGGAGGAGGAAGAAGCTTATTTTTTGCATAGTTGTTGATCATGGTTTTCGTCAGAATCTTATCGGAATCGTAACGCCTGCTGGACGCAAGGCGGCTGTCCATAAAGGTAGTGACCTGATCCATATATAAGTCAATGTTTGGAATTTCCTCGGGTTTGATATAGTCCAGGCGGGCAAAACTGTTCAAAATCTCTGTAATCAAATCTTCTGTGTTCAACATCACTCAATCTCACCTCTTGTATACATTATATAGTATTAAAAACCAGATGACAAGGGTGCCGGGAAAAACTTTTTCACCGGGCTTTGTGGGAATATTTTTGGGATGACATCCGCGTGAGGATATATTATAATGGGTAAGGAAAACAATCAGAACAGCTGTTTGGGCTATGGGCCCGAGACAGACAGGCAGGTGGAAGATGAGTATATATGATACATTGAATAAGGAACAGAGGGAAGCGGTATTTCATACGGAGGGACCGCTTCTGATTCTGGCGGGAGCCGGTTCCGGGAAGACGCGTGTGCTGACCCATCGGGCGGCTTATCTGATCGAGGAGAAGGGCGTGAATCCATGGAACATTCTGGCTATCACATTTACGAATAAAGCAGCCGGAGAGATGCGGGAGCGGATTGATGATATTGTCGGGTATGGTTCAGAGAGCATATGGGTCAGTACCTTTCATTCTGCCTGCGTGCGTATCCTCCGAAGATATATTGACCGGATCGGCTATGGAACGAATTTCACCATATATGACGCGGAAGATCAGAAAACGGTGATGAAGGACGTATGCAAGCGGCTTCAGATCGATACAAAGATGATGAAGGAAAAGATGCTTCTGGGAGCTATTTCCGCGGCTAAGGATGAACTGATCGGGCCGGATGAGTTTGAGCTTCGTGCAGAGGGAGATTTTACTCAGAGAAGGATTGCTCAGGTATACCGGGAATATCAGAGACAGCTGAAGAACAGCAATGCTCTGGATTTTGATGATCTGATCTTTCAGACTGTGGAGCTTTTTTCCTCCTGCCCGGACGTACTTCTGTCTTATCAGGAACGGTTCCGCTATATTATGGTAGATGAATATCAGGATACGAATACGGCGCAGTTTAAGCTTGTAAGCCTTCTGGCATCCCGTTATCATAATCTGTGTGTGGTGGGAGATGACGATCAGTCCATTTACAAGTTTCGGGGGGCCAATATCGGGAATATTCTGAATTTTGAAAAGGTTTTTCCCGATGCCTGTGTCATAAAGCTGGAACAGAATTACCGCTCCACGCAGAATATCCTGGATGCAGCCAATGAGGTGATCAAGCATAACAGGGGAAGGAAAGAAAAGTCTCTGTGGACGGAGAATCCCCGGGGAGAGAAAATATCCTTCCGGACCTTCGACAACGGGTATGAGGAGGCGGAATATGTCTGCGGGGACATAGGAAGCAGAGTACGCGACGGCGCATATTCCTACAGGGACTGTGCTGTTCTGTACCGGACCAATGCCCAGTCCCGCCTGTTTGAGGAACGGTTTGTCAGTATGAATGTTCCATACCGGATCGTCGGCGGAGTTAATTTCTATTCCCGGAAGGAGATCAAGGATGTTCTTGCCTATCTGAAGACGATTGATAACGGGAAGGATGATCTGGCTGTCCGCCGCATCATCAACGTGCCGAAACGGGGGATTGGAGCTGCGACGCTGAGCCGGGTGGCTGATTTCGCGGAGAACAGGGGCATGAGCTTTTATGAGGCACTGGAGATTGCGGATCAGATTCCCACGCTGGGAAAGGGAGGCATGAAGATTCTTCCCTTCGTGAATATGATTCATATGTTTCGGGTGCGGAAAGGATCTCTGACGCTGACAGAGCTTGTGGAAGAGGTTCTGGATCATACCGGCTATCGGAAGGAGCTGGAGGAAGAGGATACGGAGGAATCCAGGGCGAGAATTGAAAATATCGATGAACTTCTGAGCAAGGTGAAGTCCTATGAGGAGAACTGTGAGGCGGCCGGAGAACGGGCAATGCTGAGCGGTTTTCTGGAAGAGGTGGCACTGGTGGCTGATATTGATTCGCTGGATCCGGAAAGTGATTATGTGGTATTGATGACTCTCCACAGTGCAAAGGGTCTGGAATTCCCCAATGTGTATCTGGCCGGGATGGAAGATGGTCTCTTTCCCAGCTATATGACCATCACATCGGATGACCAGGGAGATCTGGAGGAGGAACGGAGACTGTGCTATGTGGGAATTACAAGAGCCATGCGGCATCTGACCGTGAGCTGTGCCCGGATGCGCATGATCCGGGGAGAAAATCATTTCAATAAGGTGTCCCGCTTCCTGAATGAAATTCCGAAGGAGCTTCTGGAAACCGGAGGGATTCCAATGCCGAAGGAAAAGGAGGTCCCAAGATCCACGGTATATTCTCAGGCCAAAAGTGCTTTCCGGATGAAGGCATTTGAGCCGAAGCAGTTTACTGTGACGAAGGCAGCCGCACTGGACTATGAGGTGGGAGATACGGTGCGGCATATGAAGTTTGGATTGGGTATCGTAACCTCCATCGTGGAAGGCGGGCGTGATTATGAGGTGACGGTGGATTTTGAAACAGCCGGAACCAAGAAAATGTTTGCTTCGTTTGCAAAGCTGAAAAAGCTTTAGGGATACGAAAGAAGATATAAATTTTTTGTTAACAATAAAAATAATGCCAAGAAAAGATAGTAAAAATCCGGGTAAAGTGATATAATACATTCGTAAAACTCGGTAATAGCGGCAGGAAAGGACGTGGATATTTATGAATAAAGACAAGATCGAAGAGTTACTGAATATGACTAAGCTTGCAGAGCTGGTGAATGCGAAGCAGAAGGAAGAGGAGAAGGATAAGAAATGTAATGCAGTTCTCTGGATTCTGGCTATTGTAGGTGCTGTCGCAGCTGTTGCAGGAATCGCTTACGCAGTATATCGTTTCCTGACACCGGATTATCTGGAAGATTTTGATGATGATTTTGACGAAGACTTCGATGATGATTTCTTTGAGGATGAGGAAGAGGCGGAAGAACCCAAGGAAGCTGAGAAGAAGGAAGAAGCCGAGGAATAGAGAAGAATAAAAGAGAATGGATCGGAACGGCGTACCTGTTTTGGGGACGCCGTTTTTTCGGGAGAACTTTATACGAATATAATGAGAATCACAGAAGGAGGAGCGTGCACGGCCGGGACGAGGAAAGCTCCCGGGTGCGGTCATGCATGGAATCGTATATGAAAAAGGGACAGGCAGGAGAAGGATTTGTTGAGAAAGTGATATTTCCAAATAAGGGAGTTGTTGCGGCAGGGGAAGAACGGGTGATTGTAAAGAATGCCCTTCCCGGGCAGAAGGTACGTTTTTCGGTAAACAAGGTCCGCAGGGGAAAGGCGGAGGGAAGGCTTCTTGAGGTGCTGGAGCCGTCGCCGTTTGAGACGAAGGCGGCCTGTCCGCATTTTGGTATCTGCGGAGGGTGTGTCTATCAGACGCTTCCCTATGAGGAACAGCAAAAACTCAAGGGGACACAGGTGAGAGAGCTTCTGGACGGAGTGATTTCCGATTATGAATTCGAAGGAATAAAGGCAAGCCCGGATCCGTATGGATACCGGAACAAGATGGAATTTTCCTTTGGAGATGAGTATAAAGACGGACCGCTGGCACTTGGAATGCATAAGCGGGGGAGCTTTTATGATATTGTCACTGTTGACGGCTGCTGTATTGTGGATGAGGATTACCGAAAGATCCTTCGATGCGTGCTGGATTATTTTCAGGAGAAAAAGGTATCCTTTTATCATAAGCTGACGCATAAAGGATATCTTCGGCATCTTCTGGTGCGCAAAGGTGTAATGACCGGCGATATTCTGGTGGATCTGGTAACCACCAGCCAGGAGGACATTTCAGATGTGGAGTGGGCAGGACGCCTGCTGGAGCTTCCGCTTAAGGGCAGTATTGTCGGAATCCTTCATACCTACAACGACAGTGTGGCGGACATGGTGAAGGATGAGGGGACCAAGGAGATCTACGGCTGTGATTATTTTTATGAGGAGCTTCTGGGGCTGAAATTTAGAATTTCCCCGTTTTCGTTTTTCCAGACCAATTCCAGAGGGGCAGAGGTGCTTTATGAAACGGCCCGCTCTTATGTGGGTGAGACAAAGGATAAGGTGATCTTTGATCTTTACAGCGGAACCGGAACCATTGCCCAGATGCTAGCACCGGTGGCGAAAAAGGTCATAGGAGTGGAGATCGTGGAGGAGGCCGTGGAGGCTGCAAGGGAGAATGCGGCGCTGAACGGGCTTGCCAACTGTGAGTTCATTGCCGGAGATGTGCTGAAAATGCTGGATTCCATAGAGGAAAAGCCAGATCTGATCGTGCTGGATCCTCCGAGGGACGGCATCCATCCCAGGGCGCTGGAGAAGATTATCGACTATGGTGTGGACCGGATGGTTTATATCAGCTGCAAGCCCACCAGTCTCGCCCGGGATCTGGAGGTCCTGACGAAGAGAGGATATCAGGTGGAGAAGGTCTGCTGTGTGGACATGTTCCCCGGCACAGTGCATGTGGAGACGGTATGCCTTTTATCCAAACTTTCCGGGGCGAAGAATCATGTGGAAGTTGAACTGGATATGGATGAGGCTTCTGCTGAGACAAAAGCAACCTGTGAGTAGATCAAAGCGCATAGATTGGAGCATACGGGATTGCTGTTGCAGATGCCCGGACTTTGGGATGATTTCAGCGCCAAATGAAAAATTGGCGTTTAAGAAGGAGGAAGAGGAAATGTATAAATATGATATTATTGGTAAACCATCAGATTATTCAGATCCCAATAATTGGTTAAGAATACCGAATCCTGATAAAATGGGACATAAAGTTGATATAATATATTTGATAGGAACCATTGCTGAGAATGTGAACGGACCAGATATTTGTGATATAAATGAACCAACGATGAGAGTGGCTGAAACTGCTGATTATGATAAGGCTGCTGATATTTTTAGCCCGTTTTGTAATGTATTCATACCATGGTGGAGACAGGTTGACGGAACAGCGTTGTTCAGATTACCCCCAGAGGAAGTAGATAAATTACAATATCATGAACCTCGTACAGACGTTTATGCGATGTTAGATTACTATTTTGAACATTACAATAACGGAAAGCCATTTTTCCTGGTGGGTCATTCACAGGGTGCAAGAATGATATCCATAGTTTTGGAGGATTATATGCTTGAACATCCAGATCGGTATGAGAAAATGATAGCAGCATATCGAATAGGTGATGGAATGACAAAAGAATATCTGTCAAGGAATCCCCATATTAAAGCTGCCCAGAAAGCGGATGATATAAATGTTTGTATTTCATGGTGTACTGAGGGAAAAGAAAATGCTTCATTCTATGGACTGATTGCTAAACCAGACTGTGTATGTATTAATCCTTTGAATTGGAAAACAGATGATACATATGCTTCGGCAGATGAGAATTTAGGCTGTGAAATGCCTGATTTATTAAATGGAACCACTGTAACGATGGATGGATTTGCGGATGCTCAAATAAACACAGACAGAGGAACCGTTGTTGTCACAACAGATAAATGTAAAGAATATGCGGATTGGAAATCGTGGGGGGAACAGGTAAAAGAAGTGTTTGGCCCAGAAAGCTATCATGGCAGTGATTTCAGTTTCTTTTATTATAATATACGTGAAAATGCGGTCTTGAGAGCAAAAAAATGGTTTGAAAAGTACAAATAGAGAGTTATTTTGCAAATGGGATTTTTATCGGGCCGAAAAATGAAAATGCAGTAATCTTGTGCCATTTGCCTGCACGAATAGCAAAAGCATTTTCGTTTCGGTAAGGCGAGCAGTATTCGCTTTTCTGTCTTGACCAAAAGGGTTTACTTCAGAATGAAAATGGAATTGTTACTTCTCTGATATATCGTGAGGAATACTATTCTGCAAGAAGTGAACAGATTATAGAGGATTCATTTGATGGTTCCCTGCCGGCCTTTGTTGCGGCTTTTATTTCCAGAAAACAGCTGACCAGTAAGGAAGCAGACGAAATCCAGCGAATGATCTATGCATTCCGGAAGGAGGGATAAGCATGACTACCCTGTTTCTGAAAGCCCCTAATCTGAGTATTGATAGAAAGTCCTATATGTCTGTGACGTGCTCTGTTCAGATGGAATGAAGCAGTTTTGGTCATATTCTGCATCTGTGATGCCGTATGCTCTTCCGGCATTTTCCCCGTGTTACGCACTTAACCTTTGTAAATCGGTGCCTCATTTTATAAAATAAGAGGGAGAGAAGATGAAGGAGGAGTAAATCGTGAAGGGGAAACATTCGTTTTCGATGGAGATATGCCATTTGGCGATTCCGGTTGCGCTGCAGTCCATGCTGCATACATCCTTCAGTATTGTAGATCAGGTTATGATAGGGCAGCTGGGAAGTGTCCAGGTGGCAGGCGTGGGGATGGCCGGAAAATTTGCCTCTGTTTTTTCTGTGCTGGTTTCCTCTGTCGGAGCAGTTCTTTTGTCTGTTCTGGTGGTTCTGAGCAGCTTTGCTTATGCCGGGATCTGGAAAGATGATAGAAGAGGAGAAGAAACATTTTGAAAAGGTGTAAATGGTGCAATTCAAAAAATCCCAGATATGTGGAATATCATGATAAAGAATGGGGCGTTCCCCGGTTTGATGACCGGTATCTGCTGGAAATGCTTATTCTGGAATCTTTTCAGGCGGGACTGTCCTGGGAATGCGTTTTGAATAAACGGGACAGCTTCCGGACGGCATATGATGATTTTGATCTGGATACGATATGTGCTTATGGAGAGGATAAGATCAGGGAGCTGTCGGAGAATAAAAATATTATCCGAAATAAGCGGAAAATCCGGGCAAGTATCGGAAATGCGGAAGCTTTCAGAAAGATTAAGGAGGAATACGGATCCTTTTACGATTATCTGAAACAATTTACAGATGGAAAAAGAATCTGTGAATGTGATCGGACGACCAGTGAGCTTTCGGATCGTATCTCTGAGGATCTGAAAAAGCGCGGCATGCGGTTTGTGGGGAGCACCATAATTTATTCGTATCTGCAGGCCATCGGGATCATTTATTCTCATGACAGAGGCTGTGATTTCTTCGTAGAGCCATGCGACTGGAAAGGCTAGCCATGGCTGCAGATACGGCGTGTGTCTCTTATCCGATAGACTGGGGCGTGTTGAGAAAATCCCTCCGGTACTGAGACGGGGTAATGCCCTCAGACTTCTTGAATACCTTGGTAAACACACGGTAGTCTCCATAGCCGGACTGTTCTGCTATCTCTGCAACGGAAAGCGGGGTGGAGATCAGAAGCTTTTTGGCTTTTTCCATGCGGATGCTGGTCAGATAGGTCAGGAAGCCCACGCCGATCTCATTTTTGAAGAGCTGACTGATATATTGGGGATTCAGATGGAATTGCTCGGCCAGAATGGAGAGGCTTACTTCTTCCGCAAGGTGTTCCTGAAGATACCGGGTGATACCGGTGATCGCACGCTCCTCCAGTTCTTCAGATTCTGTTTGGTCTGCCACCCTCTGTTCAAACAGGGAAATTTTCAGATTGTCGATGCAGGTTCCGAATTCCTCATAATTTACAGGCTTGAGAATATAATCGGTGATCTGCAGCCGGAGTGCCTGCTGACAGTAGGAGAAATCATCATAGCCGGATACGATTACATAGGCGATCCGGGGGTGTTTGATCCGGCTGAGCTGAATGACCTTTAATCCGCTCATGATAGGGATATTAATGTCCATGATTACAATATCCGGACAGAGGGCATCGATTTTTGCGAGGGCTTCCATACCATCTGCAGCTTCTCCTGCCACTTCACAGTCATGAGCCTCCCAGTCAAAAAGTTTCTTAAAGCCTTCACGAATCATAATTTCGTCATCAACCAAAAGAACACGAAGCTTTTTCATCTTATTTCCTCCTCATTTTCAGGCAGCTGCACATGGGCTGACTTTTCAGATATTATAGTTATTGTACTTTATCTTTCAAAGAAACGATAGAGGGAGAATAGAGGGAAATGTGTCAATTTTACAGGTGCTTTTCCTGGCTGACCTGCGCAGCTGACATAGCTGAGGACTGACGCTGTTGAGAGCAGTCGTATATCGTGTTATAATAAAAGAAAAATTCAAAAGGTATTCTGTTGGGGGCACGAGATGAAAGGGAAACAGAAAGTACGGAAATTTTACAGAGCGGTTATTGCGGAACTGACAGAAAACAGGAATACGTTTCTGGTCTATGTGGGCCTTCGTATGCTGGTTGTCGGTGTTATGATTCTTCAGGCATTTAATCATAACTATGAAAATGTGTTTTTATGTATTCTGACGCTGATTCTGATGATCATGCCCAGTGTTGTTCAGGCGACATTCAGGGTTGAGCTTCCTTCCGCTTTGGAAATTATTATTCTCTGCTTCATCTTTTCGGCGGAGATTCTGGGAGAAATACGCGCTTTTTATGTAAGATTTCCTTACTGGGACACCGTGCTCCATACACTGAACGGGTTTTTATGCGCAGCGGTCGGGTTTTCTCTGGTGGATATCCTGAATCGGGATAAGCGTTTGAAATTTGAATTGTCGCCCTTATTTATGGCGATCACGGCATTCTGTTTTTCCATGACCATAGGCGTGTTGTGGGAGTTCTTTGAATTTGCGATGGATTCTCTGTGGCATCTGGATATGCAGAAGGATACAGTGATCCACTCGATATATTCGGTGATGCTGGATCCGACGCATCAGAACATGCGTGTCGGAATCACGGATATTCAGAATGTGGTCATTGACGGAAAGGAGCTGGGGCTGGGCGGCTATCTGGATATAGGACTGATTGATACCATGTGTGATCTGATTGTAAACTTTATCGGAGCTGTGACCTTTTCTGCGATGGGATTTTTTTATGTGAAGCACAGAGATCGTGCAAGTCTGGTGGAAAAGCTGGTACCGGAACGATGGTCTAAGGAGAAGCAGGAGAAGGAAGAGAGTGAAAATGTTTAAAACTTTTGATATAGAACATCTCTCTTTTTACAATGAAGTCCGGTTTATGCTACAATAGGGAACAGAAACGGGAAGGAGCAGTTAGGATGACGAAAGAGAAGCTTGCTTTGGAAATAATAGATCGTTTAAAAAAGGAGTATCCGGATGCCGGATGTACCCTGGATTATGATGACGCCTGGAAACTGCTGGTAAGTGTGCGGCTGGCTGCCCAGTGTACGGATGCCCGGGTAAATGTGGTGGTGGAGGATTTATATGAGAAATATCCGGATGTTCAGGCGCTGGCGGAAGCAAAGCCGGAGGATATTGAGAAAATTGTACGCCCATGCGGACTGGGACGGAGCAAGGCCCGGGATATCAGTGCATGTATGCGTATTCTTCGGGATAAATACGACGGAAGGGTTCCGGAGGATTTTGATGCTCTTTTAAAGCTGCCGGGTGTAGGGAGAAAAAGTGCAAACCTGATTATGGGAGACGTGTTCGGCAAACCGGCCATTGTGACAGATACGCACTGCATTCGTCTGGTGAACCGGATGGGACTCGTGGATCAGATCAAAGAGCCGAAGAAGGTGGAGATGGCATTGTGGGAGCTGATTCCGCCGGAAGAGGGAAGCGATTTCTGCCATCGTCTGGTATTTCATGGAAGAGAGGTATGCACGGCGAGGACAAAACCATACTGTGAGAAATGCTGCCTGAAGGATATATGCGCAAAGATTGGAGTGTAACAGCATGCAGTTGCCACAGGAATTTACAGAGCGGATGAAGCATTTTCTGGGAGAAGAGTATGAGGCTTTTCTCAGAAGCTATGATCGGGAGCAGGCACAGGCCCTGCGGGTCAACACATTAAAAATTACCTCAGAGGCATTTGAAGAACGAAATCCGTTTTCTCTTCGGAGAGTACCGTGGACGCAGAATGGCTTTTATTATCAGGCCAAGGATCGCCCGGGAAAGCATCCGTACCATGAAGCAGGACTTTACTATATTCAGGAGCCCAGTGCCATGGCAGTGGGAGAGCTTGCAATGGCTCGGCCCGGAGAACGGGTACTTGATCTGTGTGCGGCGCCGGGGGGTAAGACTACCCATTTGGCGGCGGATATGAAGGGCAGGGGCCTTCTTGTATCCAACGAGATTCATCCGGCCAGGGCAAAAATACTTGCTCAGAATGTGGAGCGTATGGGAATTGTCAATGCGGTGGTTACCAATGAAGCTCCCGAAAAGCTGGCTAAACGTTTTCCGGATTTTTTTGACCGGATCGTAGTGGATGCGCCCTGCTCGGGAGAGGGGATGTTTCGGAAGGAACCTCAGGCTGCAGAGCAGTGGAGCCTGGACAATGTGCGGATGTGTGCCGAACGGCAGACAGATATTCTGAATGCTGCGGCTTCCATGCTTCGTCCGGGCGGAACACTGATATATTCCACTTGTACCTTTGCACCGGAGGAGAATGAGGGGAGTATCAGCAGTTTTCTGAGAGCGCATCCGGATTTCTGTATAAAAGAGCAGGAGGCTTATAAAGGCTTTTTACCCGGACATCCCGAGTGGGCAGGGGGATTGCCGGAGACATCACATACCTTCCGGCTCTGGCCGCATCAGCTGGAGGGCGAGGGGCACTATGCTGCAGTGCTTGAAAAGCGTGGGGAAGCATCACAGCTGCTGAAGGAGAAAGCTTCCGTAAAGATGCCTGTTGTAGACCGGACAGTCTTAAAGCTCTATGAACAGTTTGTGAAAGAAAATCTGACAGAAGCGCCGGAAGGTGTTCCTGTGCTGTTTGGGGAACAACTATATCTGTTGCCATGTCCGATGGATTTAAAGGGACTGAAGGTATTGCGTGCAGGTCTTCACGTGGGAACCATAAAGAAAAACCGGCTGGAGCCGGCCCATGCTCTGGCGCTGGCGCTTCGCCCGGAGGGAGTAAAGAGGTGCTTTTGCCTGAACAGTGAAGAGAAGACTGCAGAAGCTTATTTGAAGGGTGAGGCATTGCCAAACGAAGGAGACAACGGCTGGACCCTGGTTTTGGTGGATGGTCATCCTCTGGGCTGGGGAAAGCAGACCGGACAGATCCTCAAAAATCATTATCCCAAAGGGCTGCGGTGGATGTAGAATGGCTGAAAAAAAGCCTGAACGTACGTGGGCAGTAAGAATACGAGGGAGAGAAGAAAATGAAGCGGGACGTAGACTTGAAAGAAATATCAGACGGGAGGCTTTATACAGCTAACGATATGGTAAAGGCAGACTGTCAGGACTGCAGGGGGTGTTCTGCCTGCTGCAGGGGAATGGGGGAGTCAATTATTCTGGATCCTATGGATGTATTTCGCCTGACAAAAGATCTGGAATGCACATTTGAAGAATTGCTTCAGACGGCACTTGAACTGCATGTGGTGGACGGGATCGTGCTCCCAAACCTGAAGATGGCGGGGAAGGATGAGGAATGTGTGTTTCTGAACCGGGAGGGGCGGTGCAATATTCACGCTTCCAGGCCGGGCATCTGCAGACTGTTTCCCCTGGGCCGGGTATATGAGGACGGAGGCTTTAAATATTTCCTGCAGATCCATGAATGCAAAAAGGAAGACCGGACGAAGGTAAAGGTGCGCAAGTGGATCGATGTACCGGATATCCGCAGGTATGAGACGTTTGTAAATGCGTGGCATTATTTTCTTAAGGATATGGAACAGCTTTTGGAGACAGCAGATGAGAGCCTGGCAAAGCAGATCAGTATGTATGTGCTGAAACAGTTTTATCTGAAGCCATATGAACTGCAGGAGGATTTTTACCGTCAGTTTGAAGAGCGGCTCCGGGAGGGAAAGGAGCTTTTTTAAGTATTGAATAAAAAACGGGGAACCTGCAATTCTGCGCGGTTCCCCGTTCATGGAGCAAACGAGGCGGTACTCGAACACATAAAATATTTATTTTGCCTGATTACATCGTACTTCGAATCGCAGTATAGAAAAATAGGGGCTCCGGAGAAAATCTCCAGAGCCCTTATCTTTAATCAGTCATATATTTTGCCGCGACCGTGATTGCTATGGCTGCAAACGCATAGGAGAGCAGCAGAAAGACAATCCCGGCAGCGATCAGCGCCTTCATGCGCCCCCCAGTACAGTACAGTACCGGGGGTTGTCCAAACAGATCCAGCCGGCGTCGCTTTTCAGCTTGCCCCAGCCGTCCTGCACCTCGGTGATGGTGAAGACGCCCTTGCCGGTCTGGCCTCTGACCGCGTAGCTCATGCCGGGGCCCTCGCGGTAGTTCAGATCCGGAATGATGACGCGGACAGTGAAGGGCGTCGCAGGGAAGCCCTGGACGGCCTCCGGAGCCGCTTCCGATGCCTGGGTAGTGCCGGAGCCCAGGATCTCATTGACGGCCGCAGCGATGGAGCCGTGGCGGTCGTAGAGATACTGGCCCGGGCAGGCCTTGTTGGCGTAGTCGCGGTGCACGGTCATATTGCAGCCGTTGACGTGGTTGACGCGGTCGGTCTTGTTGGTGGACCAGACCAGCTTCTTGATGCCGTTGCGCTTGCAGATGTCGGCCACCAGCTTGATCAGGGCGGCGTAGGCTGCATCGGTGACGGCATAGGGATGAACGGTGTCGCTGGCGACTTCGATGGTGATGGCGCGGTTGTCGTTCTCGCGGCTGGAAGTGCACCAGGAGCGATCTGCCTCATTGACGGACAGGCCGATGGAGCCGTCCTTGCCGACGACGTAGTTGGCGCTGCACTCGCGGTCAGTAGTGGCGAAATAGTCGCAGCCCTGCTTCGCGGTCCACTGGCCCCCGATGCAGTGGATCGTGATGGTGTCGATAGCATGCTTACGGGGGCTCGTCTTGTTTTTGGTGATGTTGGTGTACGTTACCAGAGGGCTGTTGCTCATGGTGGTCTCCTCCTTCTCTGGGGCTGTTGTGGTGTTTGCGTAGGCGTCGTAGTATGCCTGGCCGTAGCCGGCCCGCTTTACCTTGACGGCGTTGCTCATGTCGGCCGGGCGCTCGTACTTGGTCAGCACGATGTCGGACGCCTCCTTCACGGTCCGGGCTGTC
>JALERW010000025.1 GCA_022763925.1 Lachnospiraceae bacterium | reverse complement strand
AAAGTGGGATTGCCATCGCTCAACGGATAAAAGCTACCCTGGGGATAACAGGCTTATCACTCCCAAGAGTTCACATCGACGGAGTGGTTTGGCACCTCGATGTCGGCTCATCGCATCCTGGGGCTGAAGTAGGTCCCAAGGGTTGGGCTGTTCGCCCATGAAAGCGGTACGCGAGCTGGGTTCAGATCGTCGTTAGCCTGTTCGGTGCCTATCCGGCGTGGGCTCAGGATATCTGAGAGGAGCTGTCATTAGTACGAGAGGACCGGGATGGACTGTCCTCTGGTGGACCTGTTGGAGACCATCTCCATGGCCGGGTAGCCAAGTCGGGAAGGGATAAACGCTGAAGGAATCTAAGCGTGAAGCCCCCCTCAAGATGAGATATCCCAGCGAAAGCTGTAAGACCCCTTGAAGACGACAAGGTAGATAGGGCAGAGGTGGAAGTGCGGTAACGCATGGAGCTGACTGTCACTAATAGGTCGAGGGCTTGACCAAAAGCACGAAGAAAGCAGTATGGATGACGGGAAAGCGAGAATGGATGCTTGCATACATGAACGCTTGAGCGGAAGACATGATATTTGTGAAGCAAATGGCACTGAGAAGAAGCGAAGCGGATTCGAAGTGACCGCTGCGACCGAGTGCGTTGGTCGTTCGAGTGAATGAACATGAACTCGAACTTCCGACAGTGGTTCAGGTAATAAACAAACAATTCGGATGTAATACAATATGTGGTTTTGAAGGTACATATAAGAAGACTGTTACGATGGTAGCAGTCTTTTTTATAATATTTGATACAATAGTAACGGTCCCTTTTATGTTTTCAGATGAAGGAGAGTTGAGAGTTAAATCATGGATAATCCGATAATTTTTATTGCGGAGCTTATAGGAACCATTGCTTTTGCATCTTCAGGGGCAATGATGGGAATTAAAAAGAATCTGGATATGTTCGGCATTATTCTGCTGGGACTGTGTGTTGCAGTCGGTGGAGGAATTTTGAGGGATATCATACTTGGATTTACCCCGCCCAGTGCGTTTCGGAATCCGAGCTATGCGATTGTGGCATTGGTTACCTCTTTGATTCTGTTTTTAGTTATTTACTGGAAGCAGGAGCTGTTAAACAGTCATTACATGGAAATATATGAGAAGGCGATGAATTACTGCGATGCAGTCGGCCTTGGCATTTTTACAGTGGTGGGAGTCCATACCGGATATACGCAGGGATATCGTGACGGTTTTTTCCTTGTGTTTCTTGGGATGCTTACCGGAATCGGAGGCGGTGTCATAAGGGATGTTCTGGTGGATACGATTCCTTTTATCCTGCGGAAGCATATCTATGCGGTAGCCGCCCTGGTGGGGGCGGTGATCTGCGAGCAACTGATCGGAACCCATCCGTATATGGCTATGGGACTGGGGGCTGCATCGATTCTTGTGATCCGGGTTCTGGCGAGTGTATATGAGTGGAATCTTCCAAGGCCGATACACAAAAAGTAAGAAACAGCTGTCCCTTTTTGTATAAACGTGTTAGAATAGAAAAATAATTGAGGCAAAGGGGAGGAATAAATGGAAGAAGAAAGGATGGAACGGATAAAAAGAATTCTGGGAGAAGCAGATCATATCCTTCTGGGAATCGGAGAGGCCATGAGTGTTCTTCCGAAGGGAAATTCAGATACATCCGTATATCAGAGCATCCTGGAGCTTGAGAAGTCCAATGACCGAAGCGCGAATATAATGGAAGCGTATCATACTCTTTATGAACTGGTAAAGGACAGGCCGTATTTTGTTGTGACGATGAACACCGATGATTTGATTTATGAATCCGGGTTCGCAAGAGAGCAGATTGTTGCTCCCTGCGGAAGCGTTCACATGCTTCAATGCCGTCAGCACATTCTGGAACCGTTTGAGACGGAGCCTGTCTATGAACAGCTCAGAATTCATTTGAAAAGCAGCGGGACTGTGGAAGATGAAGAAGGGCGGCGTATTCTTTCCTGCCCGGTCTGCGGCGGGCTGTTAAGACCGAATACGGCAGAGACTGACGGATATCTGGAGGATGCCTATCTCCCTCAGTGGAAGGTGTATACCAACTGGCTCGGAAGGACCCTGAACCGGAAGCTCTGTGTTCTGGAGCTGGGAGTATCCTTTGCACATCCGTCCGTGATCCGCTTCCCATTTGAAAAGACAGTATTTTATAATAAGAAGGCAATGCTGGTTCGGGTGAATGAACGTTTCTGCCAGATACCGGAAGAAATAAAAGAAAAAGGGATTGCCGTGCAGGCAGATGCAGCTGAATTTGTGCTTGAGCTTAAGGAGGACTGACATGATTGCAATTATTGACTACGATGCCGGAAATATCAAAAGTGTTGAGAAGGCGCTTCGCTCTCTTGGAGAAGAAGTAGTCCTAACCAGAGACAGGGGTACGATTCTGAGGGCGGATAAGATTATCCTTCCCGGTGTTGGAGCCTTTGGGGATGCCATGAGAAATCTGAAGAAATACGGCCTGGATCAGGTGATCCATGAGGCAGTGGAACAAAATATTCCTTTTCTGGGTATTTGTCTGGGACTTCAGCTTCTGTTTGAAAGCTCTGAGGAGTCGCCGGGAGTGGAAGGACTTGGAATCCTGAAGGGAAAGATCTTACGCATTCCGGAACAGGAGGGATTAAAAATTCCCCATATGGGATGGAATTCTCTGAAGCTTGAAAATGATGGGCGTCTCTTTCGGGGAATAGAAGGGGAGCCATATGTGTATTTTGTCCATTCTTATTACCTGAAAGCGGAGGAAGAGGAGATTGTGCGCGCAGCCACAACCTACAGTACCTACATCCATGCTTCTGTGGAGAAGGGAAATGTGTTTGCCTGTCAGTTCCATCCGGAGAAGAGCAGTACGGTGGGCCTGAAAATACTGAAAAATTTTGCTGATCTGGACAAGGAGGCGGTATAGATGTTTACGAAGAGAATTATTCCCTGCCTGGATGTCAATAACGGCAGAGTGGTAAAGGGGGTCAATTTCGTAAATCTCAGAGATGCGGGTGACCCGGTGGAAATTGCGGCTGCCTATGACAGGGCAGGTGCGGACGAGGTAGTGTTTCTGGATATTACCGCTTCTTCTGATGCCCGCGGGACAGTTGTGGATATGGTTCGCAAGGTGGCTGAAAAGGTATTTATTCCCTTTACCGTGGGCGGAGGAATCCGGACGGTAGATGATTTTAAGGCGATTTTGCGAGAGGGAGCGGATAAGGTATCGGTTAACTCTGCGGCGATCAATAATCCGTATCTGATCAGCGAGGCTGCGGATAAATTCGGACGTCAGTGCGTGGTGGTGGCGATCGACGCCAGAAGAAGACCGGATGGCTCCGGATGGAACATATTTAAAAACGGCGGACGGATCGATACCGGCATGGATGCTGTGGAATGGGCCATGAAGGCGGACGCCCTCGGTGCTGGGGAGATTCTTCTTACCAGCATGGATTGCGACGGAACCAAGGCCGGATATGATCTGGAGCTGACCCGGACGATCGCAGAGAATGTTTCTGTTCCGGTGATCGCATCCGGCGGAGCCGGAAATATGAAGCATTTTTATGATGCATTAACGGAAGGAAAAGCGGATGCCGCACTGGCAGCATCTCTGTTTCATTATAAAGAGCTGGAAATCATGCAGGTCAAGGACTATCTGGCCGGGCGTGGTGTCCCGGTAAGGAGGTAGGAGCGTATGCCGCCCATCAGTAATGACTGGCTTGGCGTTTTAAGAGAAGAATTTCGCAAGCCTTATTACAGACAGCTGCACCAGACGGTGATGAAAGAATATAATACAAGACAGGTATTTCCTGCGCCCGATGATATTTTCAATGCATTTCATCTGACCCCTTTTCATCAGGTAAAGGCAGTGATTCTGGGACAGGATCCCTATCACGGAGAGGGACAGGCCCACGGGCTTTGCTTTTCGGTGAAGCCGGATGTGGAAATACCTCCGTCGCTTGTAAATATTTATCAGGAGCTTCATGACGATCTGGGGTGTTACATACCGAATAACGGTTATCTGACCAAATGGGCAGAACAGGGCGTACTGCTTTTGAACACAGTGCTCACCGTACGCGCTCATCAGGCGAATTCGCATCGGGGCATTGGCTGGGAGCAGTTTACGGATGCGGCGATCCGGAAACTGAATGAAGAGGATCGCCCCATCGTATTTATCCTCTGGGGAAGGCCTGCACAGATGAAGAAGGCTATGCTGACCAATCCGAATCATTTGATCCTTGAGGCTCCCCATCCAAGTCCTCTGTCTGCATACAGAGGATTTTTCGGAAGCAGACCTTTCAGCCAGACGAATGCGTTTCTGCAGGCTCACGGAATAGAGCCCATTGACTGGCAGATCGAGAATATATGATGCGGACAGCCGGTTTTTTCCTGATATTATTTATCACGCATATTCTGCAGGCGTTGGCGGGCTTCGGAGGAACAATGCTGGCGATGCCTCCGTCCATTCTGCTGGTGGGAGCCGATACGGCGAAGGCCGTATTGAATATGGCAGCCTGGGCGCTGAGCCTGATGATCGTCGGAAAGGAATACAGGCATATTAACTGGAAGGAACTGATACGGGTATCGGCAGGAATGATGATCGGTATGTGGATTGGCATGCGAATCTATGAACAGTTTCCTCTGGATGTTCTGTTAAAGGTATATGGTGCGCTGATCCTTGTGATTGCCGTTAAGAATCTTTTTTTTCAGGCAGAAGAAGAATGGCAGCTGCCGAAGCCGGTGCTGCTTATGATCCTGCTGGCAGCCGGTATTATTCATGGAATGTTTGTGTCCGGAGGAGCGCTGCTGGTTGTATATATGTCCAGTATCACCCGGGAAAAGGGAGAATTTCGGGCAACCGTATCAGCGGTGTGGGTGGTATTGGATACCGTTCTGATGGTAACACAGATCAGAAGCGGACTGTTCACAGGCGAAAATGTCCGGCTGATGCTTTGGGCAATGATCCCTCTGGCGGTTTCCGTGCTGCTGGGAGGATGGCTTCATCAGCGGATCAATCAGAAGCTTTTCTCAAAGCTGACCTATGTGCTTCTGATCGTTTCCGGTGGGATTGCCCTGTTCTGAGGGTAAAGGTATGTATATGTGTAAAGGGGTAGAGTCTTGAGCGGTGAACAAAACAGAGAGGTCATGGAGCTCGCTCTTCTGGCGGGCCATATTCTTCTGGAAAACGGTGCGGAAATTTCCAGAGTGGAAGAAACGATCGACCGGATCTGCGGTCATTTTGGGGTAAGCACAGAAAGCTCCTTTGTTCTGAGTAATGGGATCTTTCTGACCGGAGATAACGAGAAGGGCCGTTATTTTGCCAGAGTACAGCATATTCCGGTGAGTGGTACCCATCTGGATAAGGTGGCAGCGGTAAATCAGCTTTCCCGCGAGATTGAAGAGGGTGTGTATACGGTACAGCAGGCGGCAGAGCGGCTGGAGGAAATCCGGAACATGCCCGGAAAGAGCTATCATATGCAGATTGCAGCTTCCGGGGTGGGAAGCGCAGCCTTTTGCTTTCTGTTTGGAGGAAATGTAAGAGATATGGCGGCAGCCCTTTTGGTGGGGCTTTTGCTGTATATTTATATTTTGTATGTGTCCGGCCCGCATCTATCTAAGATCGTGGGAACCATCGGCGGAGGGGTTCTCGTG
>JALERW010000019.1 GCA_022763925.1 Lachnospiraceae bacterium | reverse complement strand
GTATCGTTATTGTAGATTTCATCCCTGGAAGAACGTTCAGAAGTCACATGCATATTTCCGCAGAGGAAAAGGATGGCATCCGGCTGGCAGGCACGTATGTTGTCAACTACCGTGCGAAACTGCTGTTCCAGACGTTCCATCTGATATCCCAGCTCATTGATTCCGAGCATAAGATAGATTTTTCCGTAGGTATTCTGCTCCAGCAGGTCCTTAAGATATTCCTGAGGGGTTGACATGGAATTTTTCTTTTTGAAAACAGTGAACGTGCTCAGACCGTTGGCGGCAAATACCTGGGCATTTCCGAGGTCTGTATATTCTGCAAGCCCGATCATGCGGGAATCCCCGATGAAGAGGGCGTCATCCCAATAGTCGGTATTGATTTCGGAGAATTGGGGCATGACCGGTTCTTCGGGTTCGGGCTCAGCTGCCGACGCGGCCTCTGTGAACGGTTCCGGGCTGTAATTTCCGGCCTCTTCTTCGGCGTCCTTTCCGGAAGATTCAGGGATTTCTTCCGCACAGGAATCGAAGGGCCCTGAAGCAGATGCAATGCTTTGACTGTTCAGAAGCTTTGCCCATATGACCGGAAGTCCCAGGGCAAAGGTGAGCAGAAATAAAATAAGATAAGGATATTTTTTCATAAAACATTCCTGAACTTTCTAAAAACGATAATATAAAAACGGATCATCCATCCCCAGGTACATGCAGTATACGCATGCCCAGAATACAAGCAGAAGCATAAGGATCGCGGGAAGCTTATCCTGATACTTCCGGTACAGTTTCTCAGGCCATCCGGTACAGAACACAAGTCCTGCCGCAAAAACCGGACCGTAAAGTCCAAGGTATTTCTCAAAATCTCCGGCATAGACAGCACCGCTGGCTGTTCCCAGGAAAGGAAAGAGCTTTCCCAGATAGATGCCCAGCTGGGAGAAATCCGTTATGGCAAAAAACAGCCATGTAAAAGGAATGAGAAAGCACATATAAATGTGTGCGGCAGCGGGATGGGCATCCAGGTGCTTTTTCAGTCCCTTTTTTTCAAAAAGCATGATGAGGAAAAGAATTCCGCCCCAAAGGATGAAATTCCAGCTGGCTCCATGCCAGAGACCGGTCAGGAGCCATACGGCGAGCATATTTAAGGTATGGCGTCCCAAAGAACAGCGGTTGCCGCCCAGGGGAATGTATACATATTCCCGGAACCAGCTTCCCAGGGTGATATGCCAGCGGCGCCAGAAGTCTGTCATGGAGCACGCCATATACGGAAAACGGAAATTTTCCGGAATGGTGAAGCCCATCATGTGTCCGAGGCCCATGGCCATCAGGGAATACCCGTAAAAATCAAAATAGATCTGCAGACTGTAGCCTATGATCCCAAGCCAGGCCAGAGGCGTGGACAGACTGTCGAATCCGATCGTATTCAGGTCGCTCCAGAAGGAACCGAAGGAATTGGCAAGGAGGACCTTATAGCCGAGTCCGATCGTAAAGGTCCTGAGTCCCTCTTCCATATTGGAAAGAGAATGAACTCTTTCCTTCAGCTGCTGAGCCACCTCTGAATAGGTGACGATGGGACCTGCAATAAGCTGAGGAAACATGCACAGATAAGTCCCGAGCCGCAGGATGGATTCCTCCGCGGGAATTTTCTTCCGGTATACATCCATCAGATATGAGGTGATCTGGAATGTATAGAAGCTGATCCCGACAGGGAGCACCGGATGAAATCCGGGAAGTGCACCGGGCTGCCCGGACAGCTTAAACAGGCTGTTGATGTTATCGGTCAGAAATCCGGCATATTTGAACAGGAAGAGCCATCCGAAATTATAAACAAGTCCGATCGTCAGCCAGATTCTGCGGCGAGGTATTTCTTCCTGCACGGAAATTTTTCTCCCGAAAAGATCGTTTGCTCCGATGGAGGCTATAATCAAAAGCAGGTATACCGGATGATCCTTGACTCCATACCAGTAAAAAAACAGGCTGCCGAGCAGGAGCCATAGATTTTTTCTGCCTTCCGGAATCAGAAAATAGATCAGGAAAAATATGGGCAGAAACATAAAAAGAAATTCCAAACTGCTGAAAACCATGCTGCACGCTCCCTATTCTATCGGAAGAAATACCGGTTTCCGATCACGGAACAGAGTATAATAGGAAAAACCGCAGGCTTTCAGAAGCGGCGGCAATGTCTGGAAATCATAAGCAATATGCTCCGGCTGATGCGCATCGGAACCGATGGTCAGAAGCTCTCCTCCGAGCTCCCGGTATCTCTTAAGAAGCTCCGGATGGGGATGAGCAAAGCCAAGTCCGTATTTCAGACCGGAAGTGTTGATTTCAATGCCGATGCCTTTCTCAATGGCTGTCCGGAATATTTCGTCAAAGAGCTCCATGTAATCGGAACAGCGGTAATATTTCGTCCGGAAACGGCCGTAGCGTACAATATAGTCCAGATGACCATATACCTGGAAACCGTCGAAATGTTTCAGGTTATACAGGATAGATTCAAAATAGGAACGATAAATTTCCTGATCACTTGTCTGTGCGAGATTTTCCGGGTAGTAGGGATCCGTGCCGTTGAGAAGATGCGAGGATCCGATGATGAAATCAAAGGGCCACGCCTTCTCGTACCGGGAAAAGAATCCGGTGAGCTGGCTCTGCAGTCCGAATTCCACTCCGAAAAGAATCTCGATCTGTTCCTTATATTTATCCTTCAGCTCCATCAGGCGGGAAGCGTATGCCTGGGTGTCAAGCCCGAAATCCACATCCGATTCCGGAAATTCCGGATCCATATGATCGGTAAAGCATATGGTCCGAAGTCCAAGCCGGATTCCACGCCGGATCATATCCTCCATAGGCGTGTCACTGTCGCCGGAAAAGGAAGAATGCAGATGGCAGTCTGTGTATATCATGTAAAAATCTCCTTACAGAATATTCCGCGTCTTCTGAAATTTATACAGAAGACGCATATTTTTCATAAAAAATAATAAAATAAAATTCATGAAATGTCCAGTCCTATACGAAATATACAAAATATTTGCCGGCCGCGAAAAAAGTGGAATTTTGTGCTAGGAAATTTGGAAATAGGCTTGAATTTTTGAAAAAAATTAGGTAGAATATTCAATGGACTGCAGGGCTTGAAAAAGCAGTCCGTACAAGGTATGATCAGCTGCAACAAGCAGTAATTTTTAAAACTTTAGGAGGAATTTGATATGGCAGTAAAAGTAGCAATCAATGGTTTTGGACGTATTGGACGTCTTGCATTCAGACAGATGTTCGGAGCAGAGGGATACGAAGTTGTTGCAATCAACGATTTAACTGATCCGAAGATGTTGGCTCACTTATTAAAATATGACTCTTCCCAGGGAAGATATGCTTTGGCTGACAAGGTTGAAGCGAAAGATGACGCTATCGTAGTAGATGGCAAAGAGATCAAGATTTACGCTCAGGCAGACGCATCCACCCTTCCGTGGGGCGAGATCGGTGTTGATGTTGTTCTGGAGTGTACAGGCTTCTACACCTCCAAGGCTAAGGCTGAGGCTCACATCAAGGCCGGCGCTAAAAAGGTTGTTATTTCCGCACCTGCAGGAAATGATCTTCCTACCATCGTTTACAGCGTAAACGAGAAGACACTGAAGGCTGAGGATACAATCATTTCCGCAGCATCCTGCACAACCAACTGCCTGGCTCCCATGGCAAAGGCTTTAAATGACTACGCTCCGATTCAGTCCGGTATCATGTCCACCATTCATGCATACACAGGCGACCAGATGGTACTTGACGGACCGCACAGAAAAGGCGATTTCAGAAGAGCACGTGCTGCAGCAATCAATATCGTTCCCAACTCCACAGGTGCAGCTAAGGCAATCGGCCTTGTTATTCCTGAGCTGAACGGCAAGCTGATCGGCTCCGCACAGCGTGTTCCGGTTCCGACCGGTTCCACCACCATCTTAACCGCAGTTGTTAAGGGCAGCGACGTAACCAAGGAAGGCATCAACGCAGCAATGAAGGCAGCTTCTTCCGCATCCTTCGGATATACTGAGGAGCAGCTGGTATCCTCCGATATCATCGGTATCACCTATGGTTCCCTGTTTGATGCTACACAGACCATGGTTGCAAAGATTGCCGACGATCTCTATGAGGTACAGGTAGTATCCTGGTACGACAACGAGAACTCCTACACAAGCCAGATGGTTCGTACCATCAAGTACTTTGCTGAGTTAGCATAATTCATACAAAGCAGACCTATCAGGGGTCCGGTCTGAGGACCGGACCCTTTTTACGGCAGGGGATTCTTTTTCATGCTTTTTTAACAGGAGGAATATAAGATGCTTAATAAAAAATCCGTTGATGATATTAATGTAAAGGGCCAGCGTGTCCTTGTAAGATGCGATTTCAATGTTCCGTTAAAGGACGGACAGATTACCGATGAGAACCGCCTGGTTGCAGCGCTTCCCACCATCAAGAAGCTGATTGCTGACGGCGGAAGAATTATTCTCTGCTCTCATCTTGGAAAACCGAAGGGAGAACCGAAGCCGGAGTTATCCCTTGCACCGGTTGCAAAGAGACTGACGGAGCTTCTTGGTCAGGAAGTAAAGTTTGCGGCAGATCCGGAGGTGGTAGGTCCGAACGCAAAAGCAGCTGTTGCAGCTATGAAGGATGGAGATGTAATCCTTCTTGAGAATACCCGTTACAGAAAAGAAGAGACCAAGAACGGAGAAGAGTTCAGCAAAGAGCTGGCTTCCCTGGCTGATGTATTTGTAAATGACGCATTCGGAACCGCCCACAGAGCACACTGCTCCAACGTTGGCGTTACCCAGTATGTGGATACCGCAGTGGTTGGATATCTGATGCAGAAGGAGATCGACTTCCTCGGCAATGCGGTAAACAATCCGGTAAGACCTTTTGTTGCTATTCTCGGCGGCTCCAAGGTTTCCTCCAAGATCTCTGTTATCAACAATCTGCTGGATAAGGTAGACAAGCTGATTATCGGAGGCGGAATGTGCTATACCTTTGCAAAGGCTCGGGGCGAAGAGGTAGGAAAATCTCTCGTTGAGGATGATTATCTGGATTATGCAAAAGAGATGATCGCAAAGGCAAAGGAAAAGGGTGTAGAGCTGCTTCTTCCGGTGGATACGGTTGCGGCAAAGGAATTTTCCAATGATGCAGCGTTCCGTGTGGTGGAAGGAAGCCTTGCTCCTGATGAGATGGGACTCGATATCGGACCGAAGACACAGAAGCTGTATGCAGATGCAGTAAAGGATGCCAAGACGGTTGTATGGAACGGACCGATGGGCGTATTCGAGATGCCTAATTTCGCAGCAGGAACCATTGCTGTGGCAAAGGCACTGGCAGAGATCGACGGAACAACCATTATCGGCGGGGGAGATTCCGCAGCTGCAGTCAATACACTTGGCTTTGGCGACAAGATGACCCATATTTCCACAGGCGGCGGAGCATCTCTGGAATTCCTGGAGGGCAAGGAGCTTCCGGGCGTTGCAGCTGCAAATGACAAATAAGAATTCGTGGGAGGGAAAAAATATGGCAAGAAGAAAAATTATCGCCGGAAACTGGAAAATGAACAAAACTCCCACCGAGGCACTGGCTCTGATTGAGGAGCTGAAGCCTCTGGTAGCAACCGAAGAGGCGGATGTTGTGTTCTGTGTTCCGGCTATTGATATCATTCCCGCAGTAGAAGCTGTAAAGGGAACCAACATCGCAATCGGTGCAGAAAACATGTATTTTGAGGAAAGCGGAGCCTTCACAGGAGAGATTTCCCCGGCAATGCTCACCGATGCGGGTGTAAAATATGTAATTATCGGACATTCTGAGAGAAGAGAATATTTTGCGGAGACCGATGAGACGGTAAACCGGAAGGTGAAAAAGGCATTCGAGCATGGCCTTACCCCGATTATCTGCTGCGGCGAATCTCTGACCCAGAGAGAGCAGGGAATTACCATCGACTGGATCCGTCAGCAGATCAAGATCGCCTTCCTCGGAGTGACAGCACAGCAGGCAGCCTCGGCAGTGATTGCCTATGAGCCGATCTGGGCAATCGGAACCGGAAAAGTGGCAACAACAGAGCAGGCACAGGAGGTTTGCTCTGCGATCCGTGCATGTATCGCAGAAATTTACGATGATGCAACTGCAGCTGCCATCCGGATCCAGTATGGCGGCAGCGTTTCCGCTGCAAGTGCACCGGAGCTGTTTGCACAGCCGGATATTGACGGCGGTCTGGTAGGCGGTGCTTCTCTGAAGGCGGATTTCGGAAAGATTGTTAACTACAAATAAGCTGTTAGAGTGTACAGGGTCGCAGGGCAGAGCTTTCTTGCTCTGCGATTCTTTGCTTTGCAGTGAACAGAGCTTCCTGTAAAAAGCAGGACAGAACAGAAAGGAATAGATCAGATATGAGTAAGAGACCAACCGTTTTAATGATTCTGGACGGGTATGGACTGAGTGATAAAACTGAGGGAAACGCTATCGCTGAGGCGAAAACTCCGGTGATGGATGCCCTGAAGAAGGATTATCCCTTTGTGAAGGGAAATGCCAGCGGAATGGCAGTGGGACTTCCGGAAGGTCAGATGGGCAATTCTGAGGTCGGCCATCTGAATATGGGAGCAGGACGTATCGTATATCAGGAGCTGACCCGCATCACAAAAGAGATTCAGGATGGGGAGTTTTTTGAAAACAGAGAGCTTCTGGCTGCGGTGAAGAACTGTAAGGAGAAGGATTCTGCTCTGCATCTTTACGGACTTCTGTCCGACGGTGGTGTTCACAGCCATAATACGCATTTGTATGCACTTCTGAAGCTGGCAAAGGATCAGGGGCTGAAGAAGGTTTATGTTCACTGCTTCCTTGACGGAAGAGATACTCCGCCGGCATCCGGAAAGGGTTATGTGGAGGAGCTTCTTGCGAAGATGGAAGAGATCGGTGTAGGAGAGGTGGCTACCGTCATGGGACGTTATTATGCCATGGACCGTGATAACCGCTGGGATCGTGTGGAAAAGGCATATAATGCCATGACAAAGGGGGAAGGCCTTACCGCGGCCTGCCCGGTATGCGCCGTGAGCCAGTCCTATGAAAAGGAAACGTACGATGAGTTCGTTGTTCCCACAGTAGTGGTAAAGGATGGACAGCCGGTGGCTACTGTTCAGGATGGAGATTCCATTATTTTCTATAACTTCCGTCCGGACCGTGCCAGAGAAATTACCAGAGCCTTCTGTGCGGATTCCTTTGACGGTTTCCCAAGAGAAAAGCGGCTGGATGTGAAATATGTGTGCTTTTCCGAATATGATGTGACGATTCCCAACAAGAGCGTTGCATTTGAGAAGATATCCATTACCAATACCTTCGGAGAATTCCTGGCCGCTCATCATATGACACAGGCAAGAATCGCAGAGACAGAGAAGTACGCACATGTGACCTTCTTCTTTAACGGAGGCGTGGAAGAGCCCAATGAGGGAGAAGACCGTATTCTTGTCAAATCGCCCAAGGTGGCAACCTATGATCTGAAACCGGAAATGAGTGCCTATGAGGTATGCGATAAACTGGTGGATGCCATTAAAGGCGGAAAATACGATGTGATTATCATCAATTTTGCAAATCCGGATATGGTAGGACATACCGGCATTGAGGCCGCAGCTATAAAGGCCATCGAGGCAGTGGATGAATGTGTCGGAAAGGCAGTGGATGCGATCCGGGAGGTGAACGGTCAGATGTTTATCTGTGCGGATCACGGAAATGCAGAGCAGCTGATCGACGAAGAGACCGGCGCGCCGTTTACTGCGCATACTACGAATCCCGTACCGTTCCTTCTGATCAACTATGATCCGGCTTATACGCTGCGAGAGGGCGGATGTCTGGCAGATATTATTCCGACCATGATTGAAATGATGGGAATGGAGCAGCCGAAGGAAATGACAGGCACATCTCTCCTGAAAAAGAAATAGTGCGATGACTGTTATTTATGAACTGATGAAAAATAAAGTGCTTGTATCCGGAGCCTGCGGCTGGCTGTGTGCACAGGTGCTGAAAATGATTTTTTATGCGGTGATGAACCGGAAACTCAGTATAGAACGTCTTTTTGGTGACGGCGGAATGCCCAGCGGGCATTCCGCCACCGTCTGTGCCATGGCGACTGCCGCGTGCATGCATTACGGAGTCGGCTCCTTTGAATTTGCAATTACCGCCATGGTGGCGATTATTGTCATGCATGACGCCATGGGCGTACGTCTGGAGACCGGGCGTCAGGCAGTGGTCATCAATCAGATGATAGACCTGTTCCGTCCGATCAGCGATAAATTTGATATGCAGGAGCGGCTGAAGGAGTTTGTCGGCCACACACCCATCCAGGTGGCTGCCGGTGCCGTGCTTGGAGTTGCGCTGGGAATTCTGATCAACCGATAGCAGGTACAAGCTGCTTCTGATAAGCCAGCCGGGGATCACCATTCTCAGCACCGCCAACCAGATGGATTGTTCCGCAGGGGACATAGCCTCCTTTGGAGAGCGCCTGCTGCATCGCCCGGTTATCCGGATGCGTGTCGATGCGAACGGAAGAAAAACCCAAAGAGAGGCTCAGGGCTTCTGCTTCACGGAACAGAATGCCGGCATAGCCTTTCCCCCTTTGGGAGGAAGCCACACAAACCCGATGAAAAGAAGCATAGGGAAGGTCATTGAGCCAGGCGCCGTCTATCCGGCGGTAGCTGGGCTCCGGTTCCTGCTGCAGATTCAGCATTCCCACAAGCTCTTCTTCCGTTTCCAGAACATACATGCTTCCCCGACGAATGTCTTCTGCAAGAATTTCTTTATTCGGATATCCCTTCTGCCACTGGTCAATTCCGTCTGCTTTCATTGCGGCAACGGCTGAATCGACCAGCTCTGTCAAAGTCTTAAGATCCTCTGTGATTGCTTTTCTGAATTTCATGAAAGATTCTCCTTTGCTGTACTCAGTGTAGCCTTTTTGGAAGGCAGTGTCAAATGTAATAAAATATTCATAAAAACGAAAGGATGAATATGTTATTATAGGTTATATTAAAGAGAGAAGAGAAGAATTTTGCATAGATATTCTGGAAAATGGAGGAGTTATTTGTGGGGAAGACAAAAGGCAGGAAAGTGAACCGGGGAAAAAGAAGTGTACGAAAGGGAAGGCTGGCAGCAGCAGGTCTTCTGGCAGTCATTCTGCTGGCAGTGCTTTTTCCGGGCGGATGCAAGCAGGAGGAAAATTCCGGGAAAACAGAGGAGACAGAACAGGAGTCCGCTCCACTGCAGGAGAACGAGCTTTCGGAGGCCGGAAATACGGAAAATATTCAGGCAGAGGTGAAGGAGGATCCGGACAGGCTTACCGGAGAAACTTCTGATATGACCGGGGAAGAGGAGCCAGGTGAGGAGGTGCCCGATCAGGATACTCCATCCAGTGACGGAACGGGCGTGACAGGCAGTGCCTCCGGTTCCGGAAAAGACTCCCGGGAGAAATATTCCGGAGATATCATGGCGCTGGATAATACCTCTCAGGGCTGGGGACAGGGCGTTCAGTTTGATGCCTGGAATCGACCGGCCGGAGCCACTTCCTATCAGGAAAAGTATGGTCAGTACAGTGCAGATTTTATCCGGATGGGCGAGGAGGAGAGCAATCGGATCTACCTGACCTTTGACGAAGGGTATGAGAACGGATATACATCTCAGATTCTGGATGTACTGAAGGAGAAGAACTGTCCGGCGGTGTTTTTTGTGACGATGCCTTATGTGAAGCAGCAGCCGGAGCTGATCCGAAGGATGATCGATGAGGGACATATTGTGGGCAATCATTCTGTGACCCATCCGTCTGCGGGGCTTCCCTCCCAGTCCAGAGAACAGCAGGAGCAGGAGCTTATGGAGCTTCATCAGTATGTCAAAGAGAATTTCGGCTATGAGATGTCACTGTTCAGATATCCGGCCGGTAAATTCAGTGAGCAGTCGCTTGCAATTGTTCAGAGTCTGGACTACACGAGTGTGTTCTGGAGCTTTGCCTATAAGGACTGGGATCCGGATAATCAGCCGGATGAGACGGAGGCTCTGTCCAAACTGAAGGAGCGGCTGCATCCGGGGGCAATTTATCTGCTGCACGCGGTATCCAGGACAAACACCAATATTCTCGGACAGTTTATTGATGATGCCCGTGCCGCCGGGTATGAATTTGTTTCCTATCGATGAGTAAAAACCTTCTGTCTGTCGCATAATAACAGGGATGACGACAGGACAGGAGGTTTTTTTATGTGCAGAATTGAAAAAATATATGCAAGGGAAGTGCTGGATTCCAGAGGAAATCCCACCGTGGAGGTAGAGGTGGCAACGCTCTCCGGAGCCTTCGGACGTGCAATGGTGCCCTCGGGAGCTTCCACGGGAGTACACGAGGCACTGGAGCTGCGGGATACGTCGGACCAGAGGTATCTCGGAAAAGGGGTACAGCAGGCGGTTCACAATGTGAATACCGTGATTTTTGAGGCGCTTCGGGGAATGTGTGTGCTGGAGCAGGAGAAAATCGATCAGACGATGATCCGCCTGGACGGAACCTCTAATAAGAGTGCTCTGGGAGCCAATGCGATCCTGGGAGTATCCATAGCCTGTGCAAAGGCTGCGGCTGATTATCTGGGACAGCCTCTGTACCGGTATCTGGGGGGCTTTCGGACCGTGCTGCTGCCGGTTCCCATGATGAATATACTGAACGGAGGAAGGCATGCAGACAATACAGTGGATCTGCAGGAATTCATGGTTATGCCGGTGGGAGCAAAAAGCTTTAAGGAAGGACTTCGCATGTGTACGGTGGTCTATCATCAGCTGAAAGAGGTGCTGAGTAAAAAGGGACTTTCC
>JALERW010000016.1 GCA_022763925.1 Lachnospiraceae bacterium | reverse complement strand
GGCTGAACTTCAAAGCCGCGCAAAAAGGCTTCCGTGCTCATCCGCTTCTTGCCCTCAAGCTGAATCTCTTTCATCGCCAGAAGCCCCTTTCCGGTTCCGACCAGAATCGCATCCCTGGTCACCGCGGTCACCATTCCCGGTGAACCTTCTTCCCCCGGCAGGACCTCTGCCTTCCATATTTTTAATGTTTTCCCGTTTAACTTTGTATATGCACTCGGCCAGGGATTCAGTCCCCGGACCAGCCGTTCAATCGCCTCTGCCTCCATCGTCCAGTCGATCCGGCCCAGATCCTTGCGGATCATTTTTGCATAGGTAGAGGCGGAGGAATCCTGCTTCTCATACACCACGGTTCCCTTTTCCACCGCCTCCAGAGTACGGATCAGCAGCTTTGCACCTTCTTCACTGAGCCGGTCAAACAGACTTCCTCCCGTCTCATCTTCTGCCAGCGGCACAACCGTGCGCATCATCATATCTCCGGTATCCAGTCCCTCATCCATCTGCATGGTGGTTACACCGGTCTCTTTCTCCCCGTCGATCACTGCCCACTGAATCGGTGCAGCTCCCCGGTATTTGGGAAGCAGGGACGCATGGACATTAATACAGCCGTATCTGGGCATTTCCAGGATCTCCTTCGGAAGAATCTGTCCGAAGGCCACCACTACGATCACGTCCGCGGGAATGGTCTTCAGATATTCCACACACTGCGGCTCCCGGATCCGTTTCGGCTGATATACCGGAATATGATGTGCCAGCGCAGCCTCCTTTACGGGAGGAGCCTGCATAGCCTTTCCTCTGCCCTTCGGCTTATCCGGCTGCGTCACTGCCAGCACCACTTCATGGCCGGCCTCAACAAGCGCATGTAAGGTTCCCACGGAAAAATCCGGGGTTCCCATAAAAATCACCTTCATTTTTCTGCCTCCCTGCCGATCTATTCCACATCCATGATCTCGCCTTCTGCCTTTTCCACATAGAGATGGCCGTCCAGATGGTCATTTTCATGCAGAATCGCTCTGGCCAGAAGCTCTGTTCCCTCCATCTCAAAAGGCTTCATGTCCAGGTCATAGGCCCTTACCTTTACATAATTCGGCCGGGTCACCACCGCACACTTGCCGGGCACGCTCAGACAGCCTTCCTCACCGGTCTGACTCCCAGAGGTTTCCACGATCTCGGGATTAATAAAAACATGAGGAGTATCCCCTGTGGTATCCACCACAAAAATCCGCTTCAGGATCCCAACCTGAGGGGCTGCCAGGCCGACACCGCAGGCTTCATACATTGTCTCAAACATGTCCGCCACCAACGTCTTTATCTTTGGTGTTACCTCTTTTACCTCCCTGCACTGCTTTGTCAATACGTCGTCTCCCATTTCTCTGATTTTTCTGATTGCCATGTTTCTCTCTCCTTGCTCTTTACAGTAAATTCATCGGGTTGAAATCAAACTGAATCTGAATCGTGTCAAAGCCCTCATTGGCTTCGATATACTGCTCCAGCCGGTCCTTAATCCGGGTAAGCAGCGTGTAGTCCTCATGTTTGATAAATATATTTTTACGGTACCGGTCCTTTACCCTGGAAATGCCTCCTTCGGCAGGACCGATGACCTGCATATCCTTTCCTTTATAAAGATGAACGATCATTTTCTTCAGATATTCCGCCCCCACCGTCAGATGGCTTTCATCCTCACAGCTCATGAGAATAGCCAGCATATGAGCGCCCGGGGGATATTTCAGCATTCTCCGGAAGATCAGCTCCTGCTCATAAAAGCTCTCATAATTCTGCTCTGCCGCCATGACAATGCTGTAATGGTCCGGCTGATAGGTCTGAATCACCACTTCCCCCGGATCTGTTCCCCGACCGGCACGGCCGGCCGCCTGGGTAAGCAGCTGAAAGGTTCGTTCCGATGCCCGGTAATCTCCGGCAAACAGAGACATATCCGCTGCCAGCACTCCCATCAGCGTCACTCCCGGAAAATCGTGTCCCTTCACGATCATCTGGGTTCCGATCAGGATATCCGCCTGTCTTTCTGAAAACGCAGACAGAATTTTCGCATGCTCCCCCTTCCTCCGGGTCGTGTCCATATCCATTCGAAGTACTCTGGCACCCGGAAACTCCCTCTGTACCAGCTCCTCTATCTGCTGCGTTCCGGCTTTCAGCTCACTGATATAACCAGAACCGCAGGACGGGCACCTGTTCATCATTTCCTGCTCATGGCCGCAATAGTGACAGACCAGCTTCTGTCTTCCTTTTCCCCTGTGAACAGACAGGGACACGTCACAATGGGGGCATTTGATCACTCCCCCGCAGGAACGGCAGGAAAGAAACCCCGCATAGCCTCTCCGGTTCAGAAACAGCATCATCTGCTGCCCTTTTTGCAGCCGGTCTTCCATCAGTGCTCTCAGATGCCGGCTGAACACCGAGCGGTTTCCCGCCTTTAATTCTTCCCTCATATCCTCAATATACACTTTGGGAAGCGGACGCTCCTCCACTCGCTTTGTCAGGGTAAGCAGCCTATATTCCCCTGTTTTGGCCCGATAATAGGACTCCATGGAGGGAGTGGCCGAACCAAGCATCACCGATGCGCCGCACATGTTCGCCCGCTGCACCGCCGTCTCCCTGGCATGATATCTGGGTGTATTCTCACTTTTATAGGAAGCCTCATGCTCCTCGTCGATAATAATAAGCCCGAGATGTGAAAAAGGTGTGAACAGGGCCGAACGGGGTCCGATCATAATATCGATCTCGCCGTTCCTGGCGCGCTCGAACTGATCATACCGTTCTCCCTGAGACATTCTGGAATTGATGACCGATACCCTTCCCCCAAACCTGGTGTAAAACCTGATCAGTGTCTGATAAGTCAGGGCAATTTCCGGAATCAGGACGATCACTTGCTTTCCCTGTGCGATCACCTGATCCATCACTTCCAGGTATACCTCCGTCTTCCCGCTGCCGGTCACTCCATGCAGCAGATATACTCTGCGTATGCCGGAGGCATAATCCCTGCAGAAGCAGTCCACGGCCTGCTGCTGTTCTCCGGAAAGAGTTTTTCTTTCATAGGCCTTATCCGCCCGGCTCACCGGATTCCGGTATACCGTCTCTCTCAAGGCGCAGACATATCCGCTTTCCTTCAGATCCTTCAGCGCTTTTCTGGAAATACCTCTGGCTTCAGCCTCCGGAAGCGTCAGACTTCCTTCCTCCTTCAGAGCCTTAAGAAGCCTCACTCTTGCCCTGTAATTTTTCCGGATACAGAGGGTTAAATACGCCTGCATTTCCTCCTCTGATCTGGCCGGAACAAACGTGACCCTCTCCACGCCCCGCACCTTATCCCGAACCGGAAGCACGGTTTTCAGCGCCTGAATCATGGTGGAGCCGTAGTTTTCCCGGATCCAGGCAGCAAGGGCGATCAGCTCCCCCTCCACCGAAACCGATTCCTCTGCGATTCTTGTCAGTGCCTTGGTCTTTTCGGGATCAAAGTCGGGCCGTTCCTTCAGTTCAAGCACAAAGCCCTTCTGCTCCCGGTTTCCCCTTCCAAACGGAAACCAGACCTGCATGCCGGGCTTCAGCGTCTTTTCCATCGTTTCCGGCACCAGATACTGAAAGGTCTTATCCAGACGTTCATTTGTAATATCCACAATTACATCTGCGTACAATCTGCCACTCCTACTTTCCCGCCAGAATATCGGCAATCAGGTCACGCTCATCCATGGGGTATTTGACCCCCTTGATCTCCTGGTAATCCTCATGGCCCTTTCCGGCTAGCACAATCACATCCCCTTTGCGTCCGTTGCGGATCGCATATGCAATAGCTTCCTTCCGGTTGATGATTTCCACATATTTTCCATCCGTTTTTTCGATTCCGGTTTTAATGTCATTTATAATATCCTGGGGCTCCTCATATCTGGGATTATCCGAGGTTATGATCGTCAGATCCGAAAGACGTCCGGAAACCTCACCCATCTCATATCTGCGCAGCTTGGAACGGTTCCCGCCGCAGCCGAACAGACAGATGAGCCGCTCCGGATGATATTCCCTCAGCGTTGTCAGAAGGCTCTGAAGGCTCATGGCATTATGGGCATAATCGATCATCAGCGTAAAATCGTCAGATACCTTCACCATCTCGATTCTTCCTTTTACCTTCGCTGCTTTCAGGGCAGCACGGATATCCTCCGGTGCTACCTGAAAATGACGGCATACCGCAATGGCCGTCAGGGAATTATAAACGCTGAATTTTCCCGGAATATCGATCTCCACATCAAAATTCAGCTTCCCGGATACATGGTATTTCACACCAAGATATCCCGGACGCTTTATGAGCTCCATATCTTCTGCCCGAAGATCTGCTTCCTCTGAAAAACCGATGGTCTCCAGTTCACAGGTATGTCCTTCCAGGACCGTCTTCCAGTGCACATCATCCACATTTACAATGCCGACACGGCACTGCCCAAAAAGCATCCCCTTGCACCTCATGTATTCCTCAAAGGAAGCATGCTCATTCGGTCCGATATGATCCGGCTCAATATTGGTGAAAATTCCGATTTCAAAAGGAATGCCCGCGGTTCTGTGCAGCATCAGTCCCTGGGAAGACACCTCCATCACCGCACAGTCGCAGCCTGCATCTGCCATCTGCCGCAGATATTTCTGCACCGTACAGGATTCCGGTGTCGTGTTGCTGGACGGGATATGCATTTCTCCGATAATGGTCTCAATTGTTCCGATCAGCCCCACCTTATGGCCCGCATGCTCCAGGATCGATTTGATCATATAAGTGGTGGTGGTCTTTCCCTTGGTTCCGGTAATTCCGATCACTTTCATCTGTTCTGCCGGATAATCAAACCAGGCGGCAGATATCAGCGCCATGGCATATCGGGTATCCTCTACTTTAATCACGGTCACATCCGACGGTGCCTCCACATCCTCAGATACGATCAATACCTTTGCTCCCTGAGCCACTACCTGAGGCACAAAGCTGTGGCCGTTCACCACCGCCCCCGGAATACAGAAAAACAGAGAACCCTCCGATGCCTTTCGGGAATCATTCACAATTTCCTGAACCTCTGCATCCAGTGTTCCCTGCACACAGGTATATGAAATCCGCTCTAACAGTTCACTTAATTTCTTCATAATCATTCCTCCCATCTGGGTACTCTTTTAAGGATATCATATTTTTGCAGCTTTATCAAACAAAACTAAGAACAGGCAAAATATTGACGCATTTCACCTTCAATGATAAAATAAGCCGGATCAGTCGCTTCATATATGACTGACAGATAGAGGAAGATATTTATGACAAAAAAGCATAATCCGCGTCTGATGTTCATCGCATCCATGGTCATTTTCGGTACTCTGGGCCCGTTCGTACGAAATATTCCGGTTTCTTCCGGAGAATTGGCATTATATCGTGCCGTTCTTGCCGCTCTTCTGATTTCCGTATTTCTGCTCATAACCAGGCAAAAGATCCCTTTTTCGGATATAAAAAGAGAAGTGCCTCTGCTGCTTGCATCCGGAGCAGCAATGGGAATTAACTGGATCCTTTTATTTGAAGCGTATAAATATACCACCGTTTCCGCCGCGACCTTAAGCTATTATTTCGCCCCTGTTATCGTCACCGTCGTATGTCCCTTTCTTTTCCATGAAAGGCTGACCGCAAAACAGATGATATGCTTTGTGATGTCCACACTGGGGCTCGTGCTGATAACCGGAACCGGCAGGCTCGGAAGCGGAACTGATATCATCGGCATCTTATTCGGTCTGGGGGCTGCCGTCTTTTACGCTGCTGTCATTTTACTGAACAAATTCATTAAAAAAGTAGACGGAATACACAGAACCTTCCTGCAGTTTCTTTCGGCAGTTGTTGTACTGATTCCTTATGTCCTGATGACCAGCGGAATTACCTTAAACCATTTGAACGAAACGGGCTGGATCCATCTTCTGATCGTCGGACTGTTCCATACCGGCGTAACGTACTGTATGTATTTTTCTGCTCTCAAAGAATTACCGGGACAAAAGGCAGCGATCCTCAGCTATATCGATCCATTCGTCGCAGTACTCATTTCTGTCATCGTTTTGAAGGAAGCCATGACCCTTCAGCAGACGGCAGGCGGTATCCTGATTCTCGGCTTTACCCTCTGGAATGAAATTTCGCCAAAAAACGTTCAATAAAAAGCCTTCTGGGAGGCTCTGATTATTTTTTCGTAAAATTCTTTTCAGATTATCTTAAGGTTCTTTCATTTTCTTTTTAGAAAACGTCCACACTTTGAACACATTTTCTGTTTATACTAAAGGACAGATAGTTGATTTACACACTCACTATCTCCCCCCTCATAAAAAAAGGAAAACCCCTGACTCACCATCGGGGGTTTTTCTTTTTTATTTTATCTTCCCAATTTCTCTGTTATGGTTTATTGTTTAATCAGCCCCTTGGCATATGTAAAACAGAAAGGAGTTTCCCATGATCTATCCGTTTTTTTGCCTTTTAGCCCTTTCTCTTGTCCTGACAGGCTGCACCCCGTCAGCAAAACGTTCTTCCTGTCAATCGGATACCACACAGCAGCACATAAAAATGAGCACGGAAAACAACACAAAGGACCCGACATCCCTGGTATACGCTGAAGCACCGCTGCGCCTGTCTTTCACGGACAGCAGCGGATATACCATTCCCTACTGTCTTTATCTTCCATCTTCCATCCGAGATCAGAAGAAGGATGGATCATACCCGCTTGTCCTGTTTCTCCATGGTGCCGGGGAACGAGGCTGCGATAATCTGGCCCAGACCAACGACACGGGGATCATCCCCTCTCTGATAAAAGAGGATTTCTATTCTGAACATCCCTGTATCATTCTTGCTCCTCAGTGTCCCGAAGGAGAACAGTGGGTAGATGTACCGTGGACCGAGGGTTCCTATTCCATTGACACCGTACCGGTAAGTGAGGAGCTTGCCGCCGTAACCGAGCTTCTGGAGGACATCTGTACATCGTATCCTGTGGATACTTCCCGCATCTGTGCTGGCGGAGTCTCCATGGGCGGATACGCAGCCTGGGATATGCTGCTTCGAAACCCGGATACCTTTTCACGTGCCGTGATCTTATGCGGAGCCGGAGATCCCTCCCATGCGGCCGATATTGCGGATATCCCTCTCTGGGTGTTCCATGGCACCAACGACACGGAAGTCCCGGTCAGCGGTTCCCGGGAAATGACAGAAGCCCTGAAAGCCGCCGGGGCTTCAGAGCTTCATTATACAGAATACCCGGACATGGGCCACTGGATCTGGCTGGCCGCCTATGAGGAACCGGGTCTTTTGGAGTGGCTGCTTTCATGCAGCCAATAACACGTCTCAAACGGCAGATCACCAGAAGATCTGCCGGATATCATTGAACATCACAAAAACCATCAGGACCATCAGCGCCATGAGTCCGATCATATGGATCATGCCTTCCTTCTCCGGATCGATGGCTTTGCCCCGTATTGCCTCAATGATCAGAAATACCAGCCGTCCGCCGTCCAGCGCCGGAATCGGAAGAAGGTTCATGACTCCCAGGTTTGCGGATAACAGGATCGCAATATTCAGCATATTCAGCCAGACATAGAAGGCACCGTCCGACTTGCTCTCCTCATAGGTATCGCCGATGATATTCACAATTCCAACCGGTCCGGATACATCATCCGCACTCACCTGTCCTTCAAAAAGCATTCCAAGACTTTTGAGCGTAGTGGAAATCCAGTATTTTACCTCATAGGCGCTATACTTCAGGGTTGTAAGAGGTCCTCCCTTTGTTCGGACACCGGAGCCCGTAAAGCCAAGATAATACATCCCGTTCTCGGCCTGTCTGGGCGTCAGGCTCACAGTATATCGTTCCCCATCCCGCTCATACTCCACCTCTACAGGACTTGCTCCGTTCTTCTGGTTCAGCTGTACAAAAAGGCTGACCTCACGGTATACGTGAATCCGCGTATCGTTCAGACGGATGATCTTATCCCCGGCCTCCATTCCGGCAGTCTCAGCCGGATATCCTTCGGATATTTTCCACACCACCGGCGCATCATATCCAATACTCCCCACGATAAAAATCGAGAGCACAAATGCCAGCAGGAAATTAAACAGAGGCCCCGCAAACACCACAGAAATCCGTGCAAACACGGATTTATTATTGAAGGCATTCACATCATCACTTTCCTCATCTTCCCCCACCATCAGACAGGAACCTCCGAACGGGAGAAGCTTGATGGAATACCTGGTCTCTCCTTTCACGGTACTGAACAGTCTCGGTCCCATTCCAAGGGAAAATTCCGTCACCGCAATATCGTTTTTCTTTGCCAGGAGAAAATGTCCCAGCTCATGTATAATAACAATCAGGCTGAAAATCAACAATGCCAGTATTATTTTCAAGTATTCACCTGCTTTCAATCCTCTGATATACTTCCCGCTCCACTGCCAGAATGTCATCTACAGACGGAGAAGAAATTACATTGTGTCCGTCCATGCAGCGCTCAATCATTTCTGTGATTTCCAGATAACCGATCTTCCGGTTCAGAAACAGGCTCACGGCCTTTTCATTGGCTGCATTATATACCGTCGGCATGGAACCGCCCTCCTGCATCGCACGATAGGCCAGTGCAAGCCCCCGAAACGTATCCGTATCCGGTTTTTCAAATGTAATCTGTGACAGCTTCCAGAAATCCAGCCGGTCTCCCGGAAGGAATCTGCGGTTTGGATAATACAGCGCATACTGGATCGGCAGCTTCATATCCGGCGTTCCAAGCTGGGCAATCACAGCTCCGTCTTCATATTCCACCATGGAATGAATAATACTCTGCGGCTGCACCACTACCTGTATTCTGTCCGGATTCACATCAAATAACCATTTGGCTTCCATGACCTCCAGACCTTTATTTACCAGAGTGGAGCTGTCAATGGTAATCTTCTGCCCCATTGCCCAGTTCGGATGCTTCAGGGCATCCTCCACCTGAATATCTTTAAGCTCTTCCCTTTTTCTTCCCCGGAACGGACCGCCGGAAGCCGTCAGCAGAATCTTCGCGATCCGGTTATGCCGTTCCCCGTTCAGGGACTGAAAAATCGCACTGTGCTCACTGTCCACCGGAAGGATGGACACCCCGCATTCCTTTGCCAGCGGCATGATAATATGCCCTGCAGTCACCAGTGTCTCCTTATTGGCCAGGGCAATATTCTTTCCTGCTTTGATTGCCTCAATGGTGGGACGAATCCCGATCATTCCCACTATGGCGGTCACCAGAATCTCCGCTTCCGGAATACAGGCCACGGCAAGAAGGCCATCCATACCCGCTGCAATCTCTGTCCCTGTATCAGAAATCCTCTGCTCCAGTTCTTTTGCCTTTTGTCCGTCCCAGACTGCAGCCAGCTTCGGACGAAATTCACGGATCTGCTGCTCCAGGAGTGTAATGTTGGAGCCTGCTGCCAGAGCAGCCACCTCTATATCTTTATTTTCCCGCACGACCTCCAGGGTCTGGGTGCCGATGGAGCCCGTGGAGCCCAGAATCGCTATCGTTTTCATTTCTGCTTTTCCTCCAGTTCTTTCTCTGCAGAGATTACATCATCCAGGATGCCAGAGTAAAGATGATCGGTGCTGTAATAATAATACTGTCAAACCGATCCAGAATTCCCCCGTGTCCCGGGATCAGATTTCCGTAATCCTTGATATCATGATTTCTCTTAATGGCGGATGCCGACAGATCTCCGATCTGTGAAATCACAGCTCCCACCGCGCAGCACACAGCAAAAATAAGCGCCACGTTATGTTCTGAAACCACCAGACCGTAATGAGCACCCACAGCACCGTAAGCTGCCCCCAGGACCGCTGCACCGAAAATGCCCCCGATTCCGCCTTCCACCGATTTTTTCGGACTTAACACCGGTGCCATTTTATGCTTTCCACACAGCATGCCGAACACATAGGCACATGTATCGCAGCCCCAGGCACAGAAAAAAACAAGCCCGGTCAGATAAGCACCGTTGGGAAGACAGCGGATCTGATAAAGATAGGACAGCATAAATACCACATATACCATACCAAACAGGCCGGCCATGATATCTTCCGTCCGATATTTCGGGTAGTCAAACACATAGACGGTCATCAGGCAGATCAGAAGCCCGATCAGAAGCTCCGGCACATAAACCTTTCCTCCCACATACAGGAGTGCGTAATAGGCAGCTGTAAACAGATAGCCCAGAATGGCAAGGATGGTCTTCTCAAGCTTAAATACCCTGTATATTTCAAACAGGCCGATAAAGGAAATCGCCGCCACTACCCCGAACATCACATTGCCGCCCAGGACAATGGATGCCGCCGCAATGATCACAAGGACGATTCCGCTGATCAATCTGGTCACAAACACCGGTTACTCCTCCTTTACACCGCCGTACCTTCTGTCTCTGCTATTATATTTTTCAATGGCCTTTTCCAATTCCTCTTTCGTAAAATCCGGCCACGGCGTCTCTGTAAAATAGAATTCCGTATAAGCAAGCTGCCACAGAAGAAAGTTGGAAAGCCTCAGTTCCCCGCTGGTACGGATCAGAAGATCCGGGTCCGGAATACCCGCCGTATCCAGATATCCTTCTATGGATGACTCCGTGATATCTGACGGATCCAGCTTTCCGTCCTTTATATCCTGTGCCATCCTGCGCATGCCCCTGGTAATTTCATCCCGGCTGCCGTAATTAATTGCTATCGTAAAATTCAGACCGTCATTATTCTTCGATGCTTCTTCCAGTTCCGCAATGCGGATCCGGATATCTTCATCCAGACGGGTCTTGTCACCGATCACCCGCACCTTCATCCGGTTCTTCTCCGCCGTCTTCAGACAGGTCTTCATATAATTGCGCAGAAGCGTCATCAGCGCACTGACCTCGGATTCCGGTCTGGACCAGTTCTCCGTGGAAAAAGCGTAAACCGTCAGATACTTGATTCCCATTTTGTAGGCATCTTCACAAATGCGCTCCACATTCTTGCTTCCCTGGGCATGACCGTAATTTCGGGGCATTCCCTTACTTTTGGCCCAACGACCGTTTCCGTCCAGAATTATTGCCACATGCTGAGGTACCTTCATTTTCTCTTATGCCTCCCTGACATCCTCGTTATTCAAAAGAGGGGGCAGCTCCACCGGAGTACCCCCTTCGCCCTCTGTTATTATACTGTCATGATCTCTTTGGATTTGGACTCAATTTCCTTGTCGATATTCTTGATGAACTTATCCGTCATCTTCTGGAGCTGCTCCTCCATATCCTTGATCTGATCCTCGGAGACCTCGGTTCCCTTCAGCTTCTTCAGCGCATCATTTCCGTCCCGGCGGATATTGCGGACAGCTACCTTTGCAGCCTCTCCCTTCTTCTTCACATCCTTCACCAGATCTTTTCTGCGCTCCTCCGTAAGCTCCGGAAATACCAGACGGATGATCTTGCCGTCATTATTCGGATTGATTCCGATATCCGATGTCTGGATCGCCTTCTCGATCGGTCGGATCAGGCTGGCCTCCCACGGCTGGATCTGAATCATTCTTGCTTCCGGCACGGTAATATTGGCCAGCTGCTGAATCGGTGTGGGTGTCCCGTAATAGTCGATGCGAAGCTTATCCAGCACATGCGGATTGGCACGTCCCGCACGAATTCCCATATATTCCTTAAGCAGACCGTCGAAGGTCTTCGTCATCTTGCTCTCATATACATTTAATCTTTCATCCATATCTTCTTCCTCCTGGTGTCTTCCCCATAATAATATGCTTCCGCCTTCGCTTCAGCGGTGAATATCGCTGCCTTCCTTCCGGCAGTCTATACCGTTACCCTTGTTCCGGTAAACTTACCCTTTACCGTATTGACAATACTGTTCTCCTCATTCAGTCCGAATACCAGCATCGGCATCTTATTCTCCATGCACATAATGGATGCCGTCATATCTACGACCTGAAGCTTCTTATCAATGACCTCCTGAATGGAAACCTCATCATATTTCTTTGCATTCGGATTCGTCTTCGGATCACTGTCATACACACCATCGACCGCCTTGGCCAGCAGGATCACATCTGCCTCGATCTCGATGGCCCGAAGAACCGTCGTTGTATCCGTAGAAAAATACGGATGGCCGGTTCCGCCCGCAAAGAAGCTTACGATTCCGTGATCGAAATACTTCATCACCCGATCCTTGGAAAAAAGCTTTGTCATGGCACCGCATTCAAAAGGTGTGAGAATCTGAGTCTTCATTCCGACATAACGGAATATCTCCGATACATAAATACAGTTCATAACCGTAGCCAGCATTCCAATCTGATCTGCCTTGGTCCGGTCAATGGTATTGCTGGAACGGCCTCTCCAGAAATTGCCTCCGCCAATGACAACAGAAACCTCCATACCGTCATCCACCAGCTGCTTCACCTGTCTGGCAACACCGATAACCGTCGCCTCATCAAATCCGGTCTTCTTCTCTCCCGCAAGAGCTTCCCCGCTCAGTTTCAGTAAAATACGTTTCATAGAAATGTTCTCCTGCTTCTGTCATTTAATAGTATTATTGTACCATATATTCATAAAATTTCAACCGGAATCGCCGCTTTATCCGACCAGGAAATATCCCGCTGAGTATGGAGGCAACTTCAGGATTCCTTTCCATTCTACGCTTTCTCCTCTCAGAAGATCAATACAGCACCCGCAGCCCATATCCAGGCTCACGTCGCAGGGCTCTTCATCTGCATTGATGCATACATATATATGTTTTCCTTCCAGGCTTCGAACAAACACACATTGCCGGTTTGTCAGCACTGCGGTATGATAATCGCCCCGGCAAAGTGCCGGCTGCTCCCTGTGAATCCGGGCAAGCTTTGCGATCCATCCGGTCAGTTCTTCCCACTGAGGCTTCTCGTAGAAAAGCCTCAGTGCCGGATCTCCGTCTTTTTTATCTCCTCTGGCTCCCCATTCGCTTCCGTAATAAATACAGGGGATTCCAGGCATTCCGAACAGCAGGGCATAAATTAGCGGCAGATGCTGTTCATTGGCAAGTATAGAGGCGATTCTGGACACATCATGATTATCCGCAAAGCATAAAAGATGCTTTCCCTTATAAAGGGTCCAGGGTTCGGGCCCAAACTGGCGGTTCAGAGAATGACAGATTTCAAACAGATTCATGCTGTTGAAGCTCGAATACAACCCCTTATAACATTCATAATTTGTGGCAGAATGCAGCATCTCATCATTCACAAACAGATTGTAATCTCCATGGAGCAGTTCTCCCACCAACCAGAAATCCTCCTTCAGATCCCGGACAAATGCCCGGAGCCTTCGAAGAAACTCCCGATCCAGGCAATAGGCAACGTCCAACCGCAGACCATCAATGCCAAATACATCCACCCATTCCCGGATACTGCCGAAAATATGATCAATCACCGCCTCATTTCGAAGGTTCAGCTTTACCAGATCATAATGCCCTTCCCAGCCTTCGTACCAGAATCCATCATGATAAACGGAATCACCGTCAAAGTTTAAATAGAACCAATCCTTATACGCAGAATTCCACCGATTCTCCTGCACATCCTTAAAGGCCCAGAAGCCTCTTCCCACATGGTTAAACACGCCGTCCAGCACGACCCGGATCCCAGCTGTATGCAGGGCATCTGCCACTTCCTTAAAATCCCCCCGGCTGCCCAGCCGTTCGTCAATCCTCCGGAAATCTCTGGTATTATACCCATGGGTATCCGAGGAAAAAACCGGTGAAAAATACACGGCAGTGATACCCAGCTTCTGCAGATGAGGGATCCAGTCCTTCACCTTCTGTATCCGATTCACACACTGTCCGTCATTCTCAAATGGCGCCTTACAGAACCCCAGCGGATAAATCTGATAAAACACACCCTCATCAGCCCACATATTATACCTCTCCTTCTTCATTATGCAGAAACTTTTAGGACATACTTTCCAGCATCTGGTTTCAGGATACGCCTGCCTGTTTCATCCATTTTCTTTTATCCGATCCATGCATCCATAAACAGCATGACAATAAATCCGACCATGATCGAATAGGTAGCCAGTCGCTCATACCCGTGGCTGTGTGTCTCCGGAATCATCTCATCACTGATCACATACAGCATAGTTCCTCCCGCAAAAGCCAGTGCGAAAGGAAGAATCGAAGCGGATACCGCCACCGCAAAATAACCGATAAAGGTCCCCACTACCTCAATCATGCCGGTGAATACCGCAATCAAGAACGTCCTCCCCTTACTCACGCCGCTCAGCAGCATGGGGGATATGATGATCATTCCCTCCGGAATATTCTGAAGCATGATTCCGGCGGCCACCGTCAGTGCACTCCCCACATCCCCGGCTCCAAAGCCGACGCCGGCTGCAAGTCCTTCCGGCAGATTATGAATGGCAATAGCCATCACAAAAAGCATCACCTTATTAAGAGATGCATTTCTGCTGTGTTCCTCTGCATCCACTCCGGTAATATGATGCAGATGCGGGGTCATCCGATCAGCGAAATTCAAGAAAAGCGCACCGGCGATCATTCCTGCTGCTGTGATCCAGAGTCCCTTCTTTCCCACCTGCTCTGCAGACGGAAGGATCAGCCCCAGAACTGCAGCCGCCAGCATAATTCCTGCGGCAAAGCCAAGTACCGCATCGTTCCATTTATGGGGTATATTCTTAAACAGAAAACCAAGAGCTGCTCCAAGTACCGTAGCCCCTCCCACTCCGGCAGCAGTCAGCGCAACCAGTTCCATCTTCATCCCTCTCAATCTAATTATAATATTGATAATCATTACTGATTAAATATATCATATCGCCTCTAAACCTGACTGTCAACCAGTATTTTCCTTCCCTTTTTATTCTGGTTTTATTCTCAAAAGTCCTCTGTAAAAAGCAGTTTCCCTTCGCAATCATAGACTTTCATCAGTCCCATGTGGCAAAATTCGTCTCCATTCTCTTCCGGCACCTGTATGTCTGTCCGGAAAAATCCATTTCTCTGTACATTTGCTTTCAGGGTCCACCCATCCTCCTCTTTCTTCCCCATATATACATAGCAGATGACAGAGGCCGCTTCGGGTAATGCTTTCATATCCACCAGCCCCAGCAAAACCCCGTCGTTCCGGCATATAAAGCTGTCTGCCTTCCGGCCACCGGAAATACTCCAGAAGCCGGTAATACCTCCGCTTCTCAGGCGGTATATCGGCCCCCATTGTTTCCCCTGAATCACAGAAAGGCTCCGTTCATCCACAAGCCCTACTGCAAGCACATTGGTACCTTTTTTGTGCTCCAGAAGAAATTCTTGAGACGGTCCGTAATGCAATCCCCTCTCATTGGCATGAAGAAGCTGCTCTGCACTCAGATAGCTATGAGATAACCTCAGATATATAAAAACAAGCAGAAACAGAAGGATCAGCTCCATCAACATTCTTTTCTTCCGGCTCACAGTTCATCCTCCTTCCGGGATCAGGATTCGGTTGCAATATGTACATCGTCTACCTTTCCCCTGGCATCTGAACGTACAACGAAAACCAGTTCACCATATTCTTCTCCCCGGTCATAGTCAAAGCCCTGATATCCCCGCCTCCTCCAGTGAACAGCCTTCCAGGAGAAAATCCTCTGTGCGGTCCTCCAGGTGTGCCCGAAGTTCCAGGCGGATATCCGGATGATCGTACTTAAAACGGACATGATTAGTTACCTGCTCCAGGTATTCCTCCCACTCATGCACCTGCATACAGACTTCCTCCAATCACACGGTTCACAGACGCGGTGAAGCTTCTCCATTCCTCCTTCTCGGATACCAGCTGTCTTCTCCCCTTCTCTGTGATCCGGTAATATTTCCTTCGTTTTCCATTCTCCGTATCCTGATCATAGCTGTTTAACAGTCCCTGATTCTGCATCCGGTGCAGAACCGGATACAGGGTTCCCTCCTTCAGCTGAAAGACAGATTCGCTCCTCTTCTCCAGCTCCTTTATGATCTGATAACCATAAAAATCCTTCTCCGAAAGCAGTGCCAGAAGCATCAGCTGAATACTTCCGCCCAGAAGTCCCTTTTCTCCTGCCATTTACAAAATCCCCCTTTCCTTTCTTCCCCTATTTATACCTTGATATTCTATGTATATTTTACCTTGATAATCTATGTATGTCAACAAAAAAAGAATGTGCCAGGGCACATTCTCCTTCTTTTCATCTATACTGCTCCATCAATTTTCAGCATCAACTCCAGCATCCGGTCAGCCGCATCCGAAAACCATTCCTGCTCCTCTTCTGTGAGCAGTTCCAGACGTTTCCCCAGATTGGAAATCATATGATTCCTCACGCGGTCCAGCACCCCATATCCTTTTTCCGTCATTTCCACCCGGACAATCCTGCGATTCTTCTCATCGTGATATCGCCGGACATATCCCTCTTCCTCCAATGGTATCATTGCCCTGGTCGTCTGTTCCTTGGATGCCGAGATCGCAGAAGCCACCTGGGACATAGACATATTTTTCTTCTTCCATATGGCCATGATGATAAAAAATTGCGTTTTTGTGAGTTTACGATTGGCCTCTCCAAAATTTCCCAGCATATATTTCTGACTCAGGCGAAAAATTTCTAACAGAGACAGAACAACTCCGCACATATCCTCCATATATATCACCCCTCATCCTCAATATATCCTGCTCTCCTGCGTTTGTCAACATTTGTCTTTTATCTATATTTGACTTTTATCAATTTTATTGTTACAATCAAATCAGCAACTGCTGATGAATATATTTGTATGGGGTGATAAAGATGAGCAATTCCTATGAAAACCACTTGACACGCTGCATAACCCGCACAGAAGAGCTGGCAGGTATTCTTAAGCTTGATGAAGAGCAGACTCGGAAGCTTTCCGCGATTCAGGAACGTTACCCATTTTGTATTCCGCAATATTATCTTGACCTGATTGACTGGAAGGATCCTGCGGATCCGATCAGGAAAATGTGCACTCCCTCCATTGAGGAGACGGACATGAGCGGCAGCTTTGATACCAGCGGGGAAGCTGACAACACAGTTATCACCGGCCTTCAGCACAAATATGACGAAACTGCCCTGATCCTTTCCACCAGCCGCTGCGCCATGTACTGCAGACACTGCTTCCGCAAACGTCTGGTGGGGCTTCCTGATGAAGAGATTGCCACCCATATGGATGAAATGTTCCAATATATTCAGGAGCACGAGGAAATCACCAATGTTCTCATTTCCGGCGGGGATTCTTTTATGAACCCCAATAAGGTGCTGTGTCACTATCTGGCTTATCTGGCTGACATAGACCATCTGGACTGCATCCGTTTCGGCACCCGTATGCCTGTGGTCTATCCCATGCGCATTTATGAAGATACCGAGCTTCTGCAGATGCTGAAGCATTACAGCTCCATCAGGCAGATTTATGTGGTGACTCAGTTCAATCATCCGAGAGAATTTACTCCACAGGCACGGCAGGCAGTGGAAGCACTTAAGGCTTCCGGTGTGGTCGTAAAAAACCAGACGGTCCTGCTGCGCGGTGTTAACGATACTCCCCTTATCCTTGGGCAGCTCCTCAAAGAATTAACCTCCTGGGGAATCGCTCCCTATTATATTTTCCAGTGCCGCCCGGTGACCGGGGTAAAAAACCAGTTCCAGGTGCCCCTGAAAGAAGGGGCACGAATCGTAGAGGAAGCAAAAGCCATGCAGAACGGTCTTGGCAAATGTGTCCGCTACTGTATGTCCCATCCCACCGGAAAAATTGAGATACTCGGCGAATGGGACGGCAGGATGATGTTCAAATACCATGAGGCCCGCGATAAAAATAATCTGGGCACCATGTTCCTGAAAGCACTGCCGGATGATGCCTGCTGGCTGGACGGACCAGAGCGGCAGTGTCAATCGTAAATTCCGCCTTTCTTTTCGAAAATCGGGGACAGCTCCTGCAATTCGCAGGGACTGTCCCCGATTCCCTTTTTCGTTTATATAATTGTTCCGCCTCCCAGGACACAGCCATCCCTGTAAATAACCAGTGCCTGTCCCGGCGTAGCCGCCCGAACCGGTTCATCAAAGGTACAGCGGATCGTATCCTCGTCCTCCATCTCCACCAGACAGGTATCTCCTCTGTGATTATACCGGATCTTTGCCATGGCGCGCACCGAGCCGTCAAGCCCCGGCACAGACATGAAATTCACATTCCGGGCCCGCACCACACGGCCGAACAGCTCCTTGGACTCTCCGATCACTACCTCATTGGTTTCTGGACGAATCCCGGTTACAAATACCGGATGCCCCATAGAAAGGTTGAGACCTTTACGCTGACCGATGGTATAATGAATGATTCCCCGGTGTTTTCCGAGAATTTTTCCGTCCCGGTTTACAAAATTTCCTTCTTCAATCCTCTGTCCCGATGTCCGCTCAATAAAGCCGGCATAATCATGATCCGGAACAAAACAGATTTCCTGACTGTCCGGCTTGTGGGCCACCCGAAGGCCGATCTGCTCCGCTATCCGGCGGATCTCATCCTTGGAATAATCCCCGACAGGCATCAGGGTATGCGCAAGCTGCTCCTGCGTCAGATTATACAGCGCATAGGTCTGATCCTTTTCGGCTGTCACAGACTGCGCCAGCGTGTATCTTCCTCCCCGCAGCCGCATGATCCTTGCATAATGTCCGGTGGCAATATAATCTGCTCCGATATCCATACACCGGGAAAGCAGAGCCTCCCATTTCACATAACGGTTGCAGGCAATGCACGGGTTCGGTGTTCTTCCGCACAGATATTCCTCCGTGAAATAATCCATGACCTTCTCTTTGAACACCTTTTTAAAATTCATCACATAATAGGGGATCTGAAGCTGAGCAGCCACCCTTCTGGCATCCTCCACAGCAGACAGGCCGCAGCAGCCTCCGTTCTCTTCCAGAGAAAGCTCGTCCTCATCCTGCCAGATCTGCATCGTAACACCAATCACTTCGTAGCCCTGCTCCTTCAGCAGATAGGCTGCCACGGAGGAATCCACGCCCCCGGACATTCCGACCACCGCTTTCTTTTTCTTCATACGGATCAGTATTCCTCTTCCTCTTCATGCTCACTGATATCGGAAACCGGTTTGTCCAGTCCTTCTATCACAATGCCGTTCTTTTCTGCGTAATCCCAGAGTGCCGCATGAATGGCCTCCTCGGCCAGCAGAGAGCAATGCACCTTTACGGGAGGAAGCCCATCCAGAGCTTCCATAACCGCCTTATTCGTCACCTCAAGGGCTTCCTGAATGGTCTTACCCTTTACAAGCTCTGTCGCCATACTGCTGGTAGCCACAGCCGCACCACAGCCGAAGGTTTTGAATTTACAGTCCTGAATAATTCCGTTATCATCAATATCCAGATACATTCGCATGATATCCCCGCATTTCGCGTTGCCCACGGTTCCGACACCGCTGGCGTTTTCTATCTCACCCACATTTCTCGGGTTTTGAAAATGATCCATTACCTTTTCACTGTACATAGTCTGTTTTCCTCCTACCTATTTCGCCTGTTTTTTCACAAAATCCTCATACAGAGGAGACATATCTCTTAATTTCTGTACGATTTCCTTGACAGAATCCACCACATAGTCGATGTCTTCCCTGGTGATCTCTTCATTTAAGGTCAGACGAAGAGAACCATGGGCAATCTCATGCGGCAGGCCGATAGCCATCAGAACATGAGAAGGATCCAGAGAGCCCGATGTGCAGGCAGAGCCGCTGGAACCGCAGATGCCCTTCATATCCAGCATGATCAGAAGGGATTCTCCTTCCACAAACTGGAAGCTGAAATTTGCGTTATTGGGCAGACGGTTTGTGCGGTGGCCATTCAGCCGCACATAGGGAACTTCCTTTAAGATCCGGTCAATCAGATAATCTCTCATCTCCGCCTCTTTTGCCGTACGCTCGGTCATGGTATTCACAGCACGCTCCACCGCTGCTCCGTAGCCCACAATACCCGGGACATTCTCGGTTCCCGCACGGCGTTTGCGCTCCTGGGCTCCGCCGTGTACAAAGGAACGGATCTTCACACCCTTGCGGATATACAGGAAACCGATCCCCTTGGGGCCGTTCAGCTTATGTCCGCTGGAGCTCAGCATGTCAATGTGGCAGTCATCCACAGAAATCGGCACCTGTCCGAAAGCCTGGACCGCATCTGTATGGAACAGAATGCCATGCTCATGAGCAATCTGTCCGATCTCCCGGATAGGCTGAATCGTTCCGATCTCGTTATTTGCATACATAACGGAAATCAGAATCGTGTCCGGGCGGATCGCCTTCTTCAGCTCCTCCAGCTTCACCACACCACTTTCATCCACGTCCAGGTAGGTTACCTCGAACCCTCTCTTTTCCAGATATTCTGCGGTATGCAGAATTGCATGATGCTCGATCTTTGTGGTAATAATATGTTTTCCCTTGTCTGCATAAGCCTCTGCCGTTGCCTTCAGGGCCCAGTTATCCGACTCACTTCCGCCTGCGGTGAAATAAATCTCCTCCGGCTTTGCTCCCAGTGCCTTTGCAATGGTCTCACGGCTTTTTGCGATGGCTTCCTTGGAATGTCCGGAAAATTCGTATACACTGGACGGATTTCCGTAAAACTCCGTAAAATATGGAAGCATTGCCTCCACTACCTCCGGTGCAGTCTTCGTCGTCGCTGCGTTATCCAGATAAATCAGTTTCTTCATAGTATATGCACTCCTTACTGACATGACGTACATGCCCCATAATTTTCTATTGCTTTTTTGCTTTCTTCAACCAGCTGACTGAGTTTGATTTCATCCACGGTACGGTTGATGCTGTCATTCACGCGCTTCCATACATATTTGGTCACACACTGGTCCTTGGTACTGCACGCCCCATCCTCCATAAGCCCGGGACACTCCACCGCATCCAGACTGCCTTCCAGTGCCCTCAGAATGTCTCCCACAGAAATATCCTCTGCATCCTTCGCCAGACGATAACCTCCTCCGGCTCCGCGGATACTGCTTACCAGACCGGCCTTCTTCAGCTTTGCAATCAGCTGCTCCAGGTACCTTTCGGATATATTCTGCCTTGCCGCAATGCTCTGGATGGAAACCGTGCCGTTTCCCTGATGGACAGCAAGATCCAGAAGTGCCCGCAGACCATATCTTCCCTTTGTCGAAAGCTTCATTCCGGTTCTCCCTCCCTATCGAAAATCCGACTATTTTACTCGGATTTATTTGTAGGATATCACTTGCCCGAGGTTCTGTCAAGCCCTATAAAAGAATATATTTACAAAAAGAACCGTTACGGAGTTCTTATGAAAAAAACGATTACCCTGGCATCCCATCCTCTGATCCGCGGGACCTTCTTTCTCACCCTGGCGGGACTTCTCTCCAGGGTCATGGGATTCTTCTATAGAATATTCCTCTCCCGGGTGATCGGTGCAGAGGGAATGGGAATTTATCAGCTCATTTTCCCGGTTTATTCCATTCTGCACTCCCTTTGTGCCTCCGGCATCCAGACCGCGATTTCCAGGCTCGTCGCTGCCAATGCTTCCCGGGAGAAGGCATCTTTTGCCCTGAGGTGCGGCCTTGCGCTGTCCCTCCTGCTCTCCCTGTCCGCAGCCTTTGCGCTGTATGCCTTCGCCGATCCCATTGCCTGCACCTTCCTGTCCGAGGAACGCTGTGTCCCTCTTCTTCAGGCGCTGGCCTTTGCCCTGCCTCTCGGCAGCATTCATGCCTGTATCAACGGCTATTATTATGGGCTTCAGCATACCGCTGTTCCGTCCATCACCCAGCTTGCAGAGCAGAGTGCCCGCATGTGCTTTATCTGGATAGCCTTTCGGATCAGTCTGCAGGAGGGCCGGGCACTTCCTCTTTCTTCCACCGTCTGGGCCATTGCCGCAGGAGAATTCTTTTCCACCCTTTATTCCGTCACTGCCTTTACCCTGAAAAAGCCCCATCTTCCTTCCCGCAGCGCTCCGTCTGACAGATCTGCCGGACTGTCGGACCTTATTTCCCTTGCACTTCCTCTGACTGCCAACCGGCTGTTCGTAAACCTGCTTTCCAGTGCAGAAGCGATACTTATTCCGGCCCGGCTTCAGAACCACGGACATTCCCCGGAGACCTCCCTGGTTCTCTACGGAGCGCTTACCGGAATGGCCATGCCTCTGATCCTTTTTCCCACTGCTGTCACAAATTCTGTGTCTGTTCTTCTTCTCCCGGAGGTTGCCCGGGCACAGTCCTTAAGGAACGACCGCCAGATATCCGATTCCATTCAGGGAACCGTCAAATACTGCCTGCTCCTGGGCATTCTGTTTCTCGGCCTTTTTCTGCTTTACGGCCGGGAAATGGGTACCGTTCTCTTTCATAATGCCCTGGCCGGTGATATCATGCAAAGTCTGTCCTTCATCTGCCCTTTCCTGTATCTTTCCTCCACCCTGGCCAGTATTATAAACGGTCTTGGAAAAACCACCGCAGTTTTTCTTCATAATGTCTGCTGCCTGAGCCTCCGCATTTTTTTCGTTCTCTTCCTCGTTCCGGTTTTCGGCATCCGCGGATATCTTTGGGGACTGCTGGCCAGCCTGCTGCTTCAGACCTTTCTGGGCTTTTATACCCTCCGTCCTTACATGAAGTTCTCTTTCCCGGCATCGGAATATATTCTGATGCCCTGCCTGTTTCTTGTCATTGCCGTGGGCTGCGCTTTCTTCCTGGAGCCTGTGTTTTCCTGTATCCCTTCTGCCCCGGAGCTGCTGGCCCTCTCTGTACGCGTTGCAGCAGTTGCTTTATTCTATCTTCTGTTTCTCGGACTGTATCAGATGCTTCCGAAACAATACCGAAATCCTTGTCGACAACGCAAAAAAAATGGTATATAATAGCTGTGTTTTTAACAAAGACCTACTATTTTACGGCAAAGGAGTTATTTTACCATGGGATTTGAATTCATTAAAAAGCTTCCCACTCCGGCAGAGATCAAGCAGCAATATCCGGTTCCGGAAAAGGTAGCCCAGATAAAAAAGGAACGAGACGAAGAGATCCGGAAGGTTTTTACCGGAGAATCCGATAAGTTTCTGGCCATTATCGGCCCCTGCTCCGCAGACAATGAGGACTCTGTCTGCGATTACATCAGCCGCCTTGTCCCCGTACAGGAAAAAATAAAGGACAAGGTGATTATCATTCCGCGAATTTATACCAATAAGCCCCGTACCACCGGGGATGGCTATAAGGGTCTCGTACATCAGCCGGATCCGGAAAAGAAGCCTGACCTTCTTGCAGGTCTCATCGCTGTGCGTCATCTCCATATCCGCGCTGTGGAAGAGACCGGTTTTACCGCTGCGGATGAGATGCTCTATCCGGAAAACTGGCGGTATCTCTCCGATATTCTTTCCTACGTGGCCATTGGCGCCCGTTCCGTAGAAGATCAGCAGCATCGCCTCGTAACAAGCGGCTTCGATATTCCGGCCGGCATGAAGAATCCGACCAGCGGCGATCTGTCCGTTATGCTGAATTCCGTGCACGCCGCTCAGGGCAGCCATACCTTCATCTACCGCGGCTGGGAAGTGAAGACAGACGGAAATCCTCTGACTCATGTGGTTTTAAGAGGCGCTGTAAATAAATACGGTTCCTGTATGCCCAACTATCATTACGAGGATCTTCAGCATCTGATGAACATGTACAATGAAAAGGACCTTCTGAATCCGGCTGCCATCATTGATGCCAACCACTCCAATTCCAACAAGAAATATGATCAGCAGGTCCGCATTGTCAAGGAAGTGCTCCACAGCCGCCGCCTGGATCCGGATATCCGAAAGCTGGTCAAAGGTGTCATGGTGGAGAGCTACATCGAACCCGGCTGCCAGAAGGTGGGGGCAGGCGTATACGGCAAATCCATCACAGATCCATGCCTCGGATGGGCGGAATCCGAGCAGCTTCTCTACGAGATTGCCGAGCTTTGCTAAGGTTCTGCGCCTCCCTAAGAACCAAAGAGCTGAAAATATACTCAAAGTAAAAAGACAGAGACAGATTCTTTCTTAATCAAAAAGGAATCTGTCCCTGCTTTTTTTATTCATTATCTACTATTTCCGTATTTCGTACCTTTTGGCAAAAATACGTATCATATATATTATCTTCTCGGATGGGCCTTCGCATACACTTCCCGAATCCGGCTGGCATTCAGATTCACATATACCTGAGTGGTGGAAATATCAGAATGTCCCATCATTTCCTGCACTGCATGCAGATCCGCACCGTTCTCCACCAGATGTGCGGCAAAAGAATGGCGGATAGTATGAGGTGTGATCTCTGATGTAATCCCGGCTTTCTTGGCATAATGCTTGATCAGCTTCCAGAACCCCTGTCGGCTCATGGGGCTGCCCGAGCAGTTGGTAAAAAGAATATCACTGTCATTGCCCTTCAGCAGGATCTGCCTTGCTCCGGACAGATAATGCTCCAGTGCTTTTCTTGCGTTCTTTCCGAAAGGAATGATCCGTTCCCGATCTCCATCCCTGCAGATAATGTAGCTCATCTTCAGGTTGACTTCCGAAACCGTCAGGGAAATCAGTTCTGTCACCCGGATACCTGTGGCATACAGAAGCTCCAGCATGGCCTTGTCCCGGATATCCTTCGGCGTCTTGTCATCCGGCTGTGCCAGAAGCCGATCGATCTCCTGCACGCTTAAAATTCCGGGCATCTTCTTCTCGATCCGCGGTGCCTTCAGCGCACTGGAAATATCCTCCTTCAGGATTCCCTCCGTCTGAAGATAATGAGCAAAGGCCTTAATCGACGCAATGTTCCTGGATACGGTGGAGGGTGCAAAGCCGCTCTTCTCCAGATACAGAATATACGAATTCAGATTCGTTGCATTCAGCTGCTCTGCCTCTGTGATCCCCTGCTGCTCCATATAGCTCTCCAGCTTGCGCAGGTCTCTCTGATATGAAATTTCCGTATTTGCAGATGTCTTCTTCACATCATGAAGATAAACGATAAAAGACTGCAGCTCCTGTTCCATCCGGTAGTTCCCCCACATTTTTTTCGGAAAAGATATCGGCAGAGACTCTCCCTTTCTGCCGACTACAGATTCTATTATAATGTGGTTTTTAAGGAAAATCAAATAGTAATTTTGCCCTGAAACCCCCGGTTTTTCGGGCTTTTTGGGCAAAAGCACAACATATCGGAACCCCCATTTTCAGCCCCACAAGATATTGTAAAAAAAACATGAATTATTTTACAAAATTTTTAACACCAGCTTCAAAAGTTCGGGGCTCACCCATGTTTCCAGGATGATTCCTGCCACCAGAAGGATAAAAACAACAAAATATTGCAGAACATTCCCCACAAAGGCCCCTTTTTGCATGCCAGCGTATCGTCCCGACCGCAGCACCTCATATATAGCTCCCCTGCGTATCTGAAAGGCCAGCATAAGAAATGCCGGAACATAGAAGAGATACTGCGGAAGCATCCCTGCCGCGCAGATCAGAAAACCGACAGCACCGAATTTCAGAACGGATAATGTCCACAGAATCCCGAAGGAGATCCCCATCCATAACAGGGCAAGATACACGGCAGCCTTCCCATATGCAGTCAGGGACATGAGGAGAAGAAAGAGCATCGGCACCATCCGCTCCTTCATAAGATACAGGAACAGCTGCTCCTTCACAATCTCCATATATTTGTAGCGGTTCATATAATATTCACTTATAATCCCTGCATATTCCATATATTGCTTTCCTGTCATGCAGGCAAACAGTACTCCCGGAATAAATCCCGTCATAAAAAACAGCAGGAATTTTCTGGATACAGAAACCCCGCTGTCTTTTCCCGGATATCTCACAGCACCTTCCCCTTTCCTGAGGCCAGAAAGACCGGCTGCCCTTCTGTTTGTACATATATATGTCCCTTATCCGGATTCTATTCCCTGCTTTTTAAGCCTGCCCTGCAGGCACTTTTTCATTTCCCGTACTTTCCGTAATATGCCATAACTGCGGCAACCGTTTTGGCGTCCTGAATCTCTCCCGCATAAATTTTTCCGCACAGCTCCTCAAGGGAATATGCCTGAACGTTAATAAATTCATCCTCATCCAGATGCTGTCTGGAGGGAATCAGATCTCTGGCTACATACACGTCAATAAACTCATTACAGTATGCCACCGCTGTCTTCAGCTGGATCAGCAGCTCCAGGTTGTCCGAACGAAATCCGGTCTCCTCCTCCAGCTCTCTGGACGCACAGGCAAGCGTTTCCTCCTCGAGACTGTCCCGTCCTCCGGCCGGAATCTCGATCGTATACCGGTCAATTGCGTTCCGGTACTGGCGGACCATCAGAAGCTTCCCATCCTCTGTCACCGGCACAACAGCCGCAGCCCCCTTATGACCGATAAAATCCCACTCCGCCACATGCCCGGACGGGGTACGCACATAATCCTTATACATATCAATTATAGCTCCCTTATAAACCAGTTCCCGCTTCAGACGCTCAAACTCCATAAATATTTCTCTCCTTCCGATACAGCCCCGTCGCTGTTTTTAGACAGGGCCTGGAAAATATACCCGTTATTTCAGTCCTTCACACTTCCGGTAACAGGCCTCATTGGCCTTCAGCACCGCATTTCTGAATCCGTATTCCTCCAGTGCCGCTACCCCGGCAATGGTCGTGCCTGCCGGAGAACATACCTCATCCTTCAGCTCTCCGGGATGCTTTCCGGTCTCAAGCACCATGTCTGCTGCACCCTTCACCGCCTGGGCGGCAAAGAAATAGGCCTTATCCCGAGGAAGCCCATAACGGACCGCACTGTCTGCCAGCGCCTCAATAAACATATAAACATAGGCAGGAGAGCTTCCGCTGGCACATACCACGGCGCTCATCAGATGCTCTTCCACGTATTCCATCCGTCCGAAGGAACCGAAAAATTCCCGGATCTCCTTCTCTTCCTCCTCCGAAAACAGTGCTCGCTCGTAGGTCACTCCGGTCATTCCCTCTCCGAGAAGGGCCGGAGTATTCGGCATGGCACGTACGATCCGTCTGTCCTCTCCCAGAGATTTTTTCAGGCTTTCAATGGTAATGCCCGGGGCAATGGATATCACGATCTGTTCCGGCTTTACCGCATATTTGATATTTTTCAGCACTCCCGTGTAATACTGGGGCTTAACAGCCAGAACAACAATCTGAGACTGATTGGCACACTCCGCATTTGTCTCCACATAATCCACACCGGTTTTTTCCTTCACAAAATGCATCCGTTCTTTATTCACATCCGTAAACAGGATATCCTCCGGACGGTAAAGCTTTAAAAGCCCCTTTAAAATCGCATATCCCATATTTCCCATTCCGATAAATCCAATCTTTGCCATACGGCCATTCCTCCTCAATATGTACTGCTGTTTTCTCCCTGATAGGCCTTCAGAATATTCTCCAGATAAGCCCTGTATGCTTTTCTGATCCTCGCAGGTCCCGTAACCTGCACACCGTCTCCCAGCCCTGCCAGCCATCCAAAAAACTGTGGACTTACCGCCACAGTGACACGGGCGGAAAACAATCCTTCCCCTGCAGAGCGCATGGGAACCTCACTTCCGAACCGGTCAATGATCACTCCCGCCAGATGATTTTGGCAGGTCAGTACAACCGTTTCGTCCTCGCCTCCGAACATGCCGAAGGTCTTCTTTGTATATCTTCCCATATCCAGACGGTCAAAGGTGCTCTGTCCCTCTCTTGGCTCCCCTGTCAGAGAAATTCTTCGCATCTTATCCACGCGGTAATGCTTGATCTGCTCCGCCTCCCGATCGTAGCCTATCATATAATAATTCTCGTCATCCCAGGTCAGAGCCCAGGGGCTGATCACATACCATGCTCCATCCCTTTTCAGACGCAGCTCCTTGGAGATCGTCCATTCTCCATACTGAAACCGGATCTTCACATTCTCCGAGATTGCCAGATGGATCTCATCCACATTATAATAAATACTCTCATTCATCGTCTTGATCCGGTCCGTCACCACCACCTGCCGGGCCAGCTGCTTCGCCTCATATCTGCTGGTCAGACTCTCCAGCTTCCGGATCAGCTGCTCCGACTTCCTGGCAGTCAGAAACTTGGAAGACTGCACCGCATCCACAAGAAGCTTCAGTTCGGGCAGTTCAAATTCGCGGCTGACCACACAGTAGCCGGATGGCTGCTCTCTTCTATGAATGATATCCATACCAAAATTTTTCAGTGTTTCGATATCAGCATAAATGCTCTTTCGTTCTGCCTGTATCCCATATGCTTCCAGCGCCTCCAGAATTTCGGCCATGGAAATGGGATGCTTCTCATCTGTACGCTCCAGAAGAATCTGCCTGAGATATAGAATTTTCTGCTTCTGATTCACCCCTTTTGCCATGCGCACACCTCCTGCCGCTTCCTGTTTCCCTCAGAGTACCCTGAGAGTATCCATGGTTTATTATAGCACGTCCCATTCCCTCTGTGCAATCCGCGCTCACCGATATCAGAAATATCCCTTCTACATCCATGCCCCGTAGGCCAGCAGAACTACAGATACAGCCAGTGCAGCCAGCAGGACATAAAGCTCCAGACGGCTCCCAAGTCCCATTTCCTCTGCCAGTGACATTTTTCTTCTGTTATTCATTCCGGATTCCTCCTTCTGCCTTTCTTCTATACCCAGAAGCTTATCAGAAGTACTGTCCGATAATCAGGACTTTAACCCGGAAGGGCAGAAACAAACCGGGCCGCTACCCTTTCGGATAACGGCCCGGAGAAATCCGGCAAGCCTTATTCTACATCTTTTAATGCATCCAGGTCTTCTTCGCCGGTACGTACCTTTACTACCTTCTGCACATCATATACGAAAATCTTTCCATCTCCGATATGGCCGCTGTACAGCGCCTTCTTGGCAGTCTCAATGACTGTCTCTACCGGAATATTTCCAACGATTACCTCAATCTTCATCTTCGGAAGCACGTTGATATCCAGCTCAGCGCCACGATACCGCTCGCCTGCACCCTTCTGGATGCCGCAGCCCATTACCTGGGTAACGGTCATACCTGTGATTCCGATATCGTTCAGAGAATTCTTGAGGTTTTCATACCGGGTAGGCTTACAGATAATGGAAACCTTGTACATACCTGTCGTATTCCCAACTGTTTCGGTTCTTGTTACCGGTACAGATACAGCCTTCTGCTTCTCGCTGGCCTTTTCATAATCGCTCTCACCGAGATCCGTATTTGCATTTACTTCCATGCCTGTGGATACGTCGGTAATGTTAAAGCCTGCATATGCACTTACCAGACCATGCTCATGAATATCCAGACCTTCAATCTCCACATCTGCCGGTACACGAAGTCCGATGGTCTTGTCAATGATCACGAAAATGATGGTCATGCTCACAACGACCCATGCAATCACCGCTGCAACACCCAGCACCTGAACACCGAAGAAATGGAAGCCGCCGCCGTAGAATACGCCGCCGTCCAGAGCAAACAGGCCGGTAAGAATGGTTCCGAGGGCACCGCATACACCATGAACGGAAATTGCACCAACCGGGTCATCAATTTTAACAACATTATCAAAGAACTCAACAGAAAGAACAACTGCAATACCTGCGATCAGGCCGATGAAGAATGCTCCGGCAACAGATACCATATCGCAGCCTGCGGTGATGGCCACCAGTCCGGCAAGCGCACCGTTTAAAGACATGGACACATCCGGCTTCTTATAACGGATCCAGGTAAAGATCATAACCGTACAGGTTGCAACTGCTGCTGCCATATTGGTGTTCATGAAAATCTGGCTGGCACTTACCATATCTGCGTCTGTGCTCATGGCAACTGTGCTCGCGCCGTTGAATCCGAACCAGCAGAACCAGAGGATGAAGACACCCAGAGCTGCTGCGGTCAGGTTGTGGCCGGGAATTGCATGGGCCTTACCGTTCTTGTCATACTTTCCGATACGCGGTCCAAGTATTTTAGCACCGATGCAGGCGGTAACACCGCCGACCATATGTACGGCCGTGCTTCCTGCAAAATCGTGGAAGCCAAGAGAAGCTAACCAGCCTCCGCCCCAGATCCAGTGTCCGGAAATCGGATAAACCAAAAGGGAGATCATTGCACTGTAAACACAGTATGCCTTAAAGTTCGTACGCTCTGCCATGGATCCGCTTACGATGGTAGCTGCGGTTGCACAGAATACCGTCTGGAAAATCACATAACACATCGTCGGAAGAGTTCCGAAATCATAGGTTCCTCTGATGAACGGATCAAAGCCTCCGATCAGGGCTCCGGTTCCTCCGAACATAATACCGAATCCGACGATCCAGTAGCACGGGGTACCGATACAGAAATCCATAAGGTTTTTCATCAGGATATTACCGGTGTTTTTCGCACGGGTCATACCTGCCTCACAGAGAGCAAAGCCTGCCTGCATAAAGAATACGAGGGCTGCTCCCACCAGCGTCCAAATGACGTCTACCGATGAATACATAAATTTTTTCCTCCTCATCACCAATTTGTAAGCTTTCACATGTGATAAAAAAAGGCGCCGAGTTTGCCTCAGCGCCTTTGCTTATGTTGGATTATAGGTTTCCCACTTTCTTTTGTCAATAATACTTTTTTACTATTTATATTCCCATTTCAGTGTATTTCATGCTACATCCCGTTGTATAAATACAGATATTTGTCATTCTCATAGATTATTTTACAGTGTGACAAAAATTCTTCTTTTTGAGAAAAATATTCCCGGTTCGTCAAAAGCACTGCCGGCTGAGTGTCCTGCTCAAATGCTTCTATGCCTCCGTCCACACAGCTATGGTCTCCATAGATTTCAGCCAGAAAAGAAGTATTCTGTGACCAGTTTCCGTACCCGAATTCACCGTCCGCCCCCAGATAGACCCGGGTGCCGTCGTATTCCGGAGCGGCCTCATGAGCTTCCGCAAAAAAATCGTGAAAATCATTCCCATATTCCGAACGGATATTCTGCACATTTCCCCGGATAAAAAAAGCAAGAAGTGCAAAGGTCAAAACAAACGCCGCTCCCCGAAGCAGTGCCGGAAGCTGCTTTTCCTTCAGCACATACCCCACACCGATTCCGGCAGAAAGAAGCACCGGGATCAGCACCGCGTAGGAATACCAGATCAGCTTTGTCGCAGCAATGGAGAAACACAAAAGCGGAATCGAAAACCAGAGGAAAAAGCCCAGCGCCTTATTCCGGTTCCCCTTATCCTTCAGCTTTCCCCGATACGCCGCAAGCGTTCCGACGCCGATGAGCAGCGCCGCAGCATAAATATACTGCTTCCAGTTGTCCAGAAAATAGTTTTTCACGTAGAAAAGAAATTCCTGCTGATGATTTTCAATCGCCTCTGAGCTGCTGGTAAGAAGCTCATACACGATCATCTCCCGGAAAAACTCCACTCCGTCCTGAGTAAAACGCAGAACGGCCCAAATACCCATGGGGATCAGAAAGGATGCAAGAAACAGGCCAAAACGCTTCCCCGTCATCTGCTTCAGTTCTCCGGTCAGCACAAGAAACAGAAATCCAATGACCACGATCGTTCCCGCATGCCAGCTTTTGGTAAGAAACGCACAGGCAAAAAAGAAGCCCGCCCCGTAAAGCATCCGGGGATGCTCCTGAATCAGAAGCATACAGAGCATACTTAAAGTAAAAAACAGAACATAAAGCGCATCCGAATCCCCGGACCGGATCATATGAAAGGAAAAGCAGGCCGTATTTGCACAAAGAAACAGCACGGCAAACAGAGATTGCAGTTTCCCGAAATGCTTCTTCACGAACAGGCCGCATATCAGGCACAGCACCACATAACAAAAAGCCGAAAAGGCGCGAAGCCCCAGCTTATTATACCCGAAAATCAGAAAGGACAGAGCTGTTCCCCACATGGACAGCGGCGGCTTCAGATTCCAGTAGTCCGGCTCATAGCGGAACGTATTCATAATGTAATTCCCGCTCTTTATCATTTCATAGGCGTTGATTCCAAACCTCGCCTCATCCCAGGACACCACATATTTCACATCCAGACGATAAAAGCATAAAAATATTACCAGCCCCATTCCCGCCGCGAAAAAGAACCAGTAATATTTCTCCACAAACTCCATCGTCCGGTCAAACCACGTATCGTTCTTACTTGATTGCAGAGTCGCCATACACACTCCTTCCCCATACTAACACATGATAAAGCGGCCGCCGCAGCAGCAGTTGCATATCATATTTGCGATACAAAGCTTCAGACACATATCATCCGCCGCAGATGTCGGCCTTCCATAGCTCTGCCCCATCGTCTGGTACCAGCTTCCTCCGCTCTCCATCTGATTCAGGAACTGACGGTACTGCACATTATTGGGTTCCAGATTCACTGCCTCCCTGGCATGGGCCTTCGCTTCAATATTATTTCCAAGCCCTGCATTGGCAGCCGCACACAGATAATGCCATCTGGCCCCATGGCTGCTGATGCTGTTCAGGACATTCATTGCCTCTGCAAAATGACGGCTGTTGATATAATTTGCCGCCGCATTCAGACGCACGGAATCCTCATCCTGTTCATAGGACTGCTGCGAATTTCCCTGATAACCGCCAAAACCGCCGAAGCCTCCGAAGCCCCCGCGTCCATAGCTGCCCTGACCGTATCCATAATCATAGCCTCCGGAACCGCCCGTACCCCGTTCCCGTTCCTTTACGATCTGATCATAGGCCTGCTGTACTTCCTTAAATCTGGCCTCCGCCTGATCCTTATTCGGATTATTGATATTGGCATCCGGATGATACTGTCTGCTCAGCCTCCGATACGCCTTTTTGATTTCTTCATCGGAAGCGTTCCTGTCCACTCCCAGCACCTTGTATGGATCTGTCATTTTTTACTTTCCTCTCTGGTCCTGATTCTCTTTTGCCAAATGGCAGCATGCTTTACCCAGACCCCGGAATACAGAATATTTCTCAAAATCTCCACGTTTTGAAGGATCGGCAGCTTTTCAAATTCTCTGGCACATTCGCTCATCATCATATTCAGCATGCTGCTGCACGCTTCCTCAAAGCCTTCTTTTCCGAACGACTCTGCCAGCGGATTATACTGATGCTTCTTCCGGTCCTTTTCCACATCCTCGTAGGCATCCATCAGATAAATGAATTTTCCCAGAAAAAAGCCCATACGGTACAGCGTGTCCGCAAACACATCCTTCTCATACACAAAAAGCTCTCCAAGCAATTCTCCCATACAACCGGATACTTTGTCAATATTCATTTCATTCCCTTTTTCATAAGCTGAGAGCTTCCTCAATGCTCTGACAATGGCCTGATTCTGTCTGGGATACCGCTCTGCAATACTCCTGCTGTCCTTATACAGCGCCCGTGCGGCCGTCAGAGACGCCAGATTTTTCTCGTCCATCCAGTCATCCATAAAATTATGGTAAGCAAGAAGCACATTCATATCAGCCCCGTACTTTGTAAAACGACTGCTCCTCATGGGATGCTTTACCTCCGGATGAGCCAGACAGCGCCTTTTCTCTCCATGTACCTCAGGCTCATAGACTCCCTGGAGAACCATGATAAGAAAAGTCATATCATAGCTCAATGTCAGCTGTCCTGCCCGCCCGTACGCCTCCTTCAGCTCACTGCACAGCCCGCAGTACCAGGAGCGGTACATGTCAAATTCTCTGATTTTCAGCTCCGGCTTATTTACCGTCACATATCCAAACATACTGTGTTCCCCGTTCTGATATCCTGTGATGTGAATATGGTTATTTTAACTCTTTTTTGTGAATTCTCTGTGACATTTCGGACATTTTATTACAATTTTTCCTTTTCCCTTGGGAATGCGGATCTTCTGTTTGCAATCCGGACATTTATAGATATGAAAATCTTTCCGCTGGTCCATCAGATATTTCTCTTTTTGGAACCAGGCGGTCACCTTTCCCTGCAGCGCAAGATATTTCTGATTTTCCTCATAGCGCTTCTGATGATTTTTGGAAAGTATCCGGTAATATGCGAAGATCAGCATGGCAAGTACCAGCACCGTCCACACATTGCTCTTAATAAAAATGGACAGAATAATGCAAACCAGTGAAGCATATACCAGAAACTGGGATAATGCATCCGTTCCATACCGTCCGATCATAAATCTCCTGATTCTTTCTCTCATATCCATTCCCGCCTTTGCAATTCATAATAAATAACAAATGAAGGCCTGAAGATCTCTTGCTCCAGGCCTTTCTCCTCTTTCCACATTGATGATACGCATTTAAACGGTCAAAGTCAATTAAGTTATTCTTTTTTAAGAATTTATTATAATCTGGAAATAAATATATTTTTACGCCGTTTTTTCCAGAAGCTGCACACGATATCCGTCCGGATCCTGAATAAAAAAGAACCTCAGATGAGGATTCGGCGTTATCGGCCCCTGGGCCGGTGCTCCGATTTTTCGAATCAGTTCCTGTGCATCATCTACATAAAAGCCTACGGAAATCCCCTGTCCCGGATTTTCGGGAACCGGCTGTCCCGAGGCAACCAGCTCCAAATGTGCATGCTCTTGCTCACCAAGCATGGCAATCTCACCGGCACCCGTCGCAAATCTTGTAATCAGCGGCATTCCCAGCACATCCCTGTAGAATGCAAGACTTCTGTCCAGATCCTTTACAATCAGTGTTGTCAGTGTAAATCTCATTGTATATCCCTCCTATACAGCTTTCTGAAATGATTATATCATATCCGGACCGGTTTGGACAGGCAGACGCAGCCAAATACTCCACTATTGGGAAATAGGTCCGATTGTAAAATCCGATCTGTAGAGATACGAAGGATTTCCCAGTCCGAGGGTAACGCCCGAAAAATTCTCCTCCGATTCCGGAAGGATCAGAATCATACCCTTAAAGATTCCCCCGTCCAGCACAGGGAGCTGAATACCGTATGTATAGATACCACATTTCATGCAGCAGGGCTCCGCCCAGACACATGCCTCCAATGTAAGAAACAATTCCCATCCCATTTCCCCATCGGGCTGCGATATCCCGGAACACCATCTGCCCCATCCGATAGTATGGACTGATATAAAACAGATTTACAATTCCCTTGTTATGGAGAACCACATTCAGAAGCTCCGCTCCCGCACAGAAAAAGAGAAGCAGCACCGTTGCACGCGCGTAACCGCCCCGGCTTACATCCCCCTGCCCGGACCGCCCGATACATATGCCAAGAAGGATCACCGCCACATGCCAGAGTACGGAATGCAGCGTCAGCGACCAGTGCTCCCGGACCATTCCCGAGATGTCTGCAAAGGCCATAACTGCCCCCATCAGATTATAGTCCATGAGAAAGGTCAGAAAAACGCTCCTTTGTCTCTTCGGTACCACAGGAACCAGAAAACACAGATACAGCGGCATACTGCACAGTTGGAACGGCAGATCCCACCAGTCATAGATTCCCGGATGAATCACAAAATACAGAAAACACTGTTTATACAGCTCCCCGGCCGCAAGAAAAGCGCCAAAAGCCAGGCACAGCCGGTTCAGCTTCCTGACATCTGACGCTCCTTCTGATTGCTTCATACTTTTTTCTCCCACTTTTCTTTTGGAACCTCTTTTTCCCCAAGCTTCTCATACATCCGCTCACGAACCAGAGTATAAATGACAGAAACCAGCGGAATAAACAAAAGCATTCCGGCAACGCCCATCAGGCCTCCGCCTACGGTAACGGATACCAGTACCCAGATGGATGGAAGGCCAACGGAACTTCCCACCACATGAGGATAAATGAGATTGCCCTCCACCTGCTGCAGCACCAGGAACAGGATCAGAAATTCCAGCGCCTTGACAGGGCTTACGATCAGTATCAGAAAAACGCCCACTGCACAGCCGATAAAGGCGCCCACAATAGGAATCAGTGCGGTTACCATAATCACCACACCCACCAGCACTGCATAGGGCATCCGAAGAATACTCATGGAGATGATAAACATGGTTCCCAGAATAACTGCTTCCGTACACTGTCCGGTAATAAAATTCCGAAAGGTCCGATAGCTTAATCCGCATACATACAGAACCCGGTCCGCCCGCTGTTCCTTCAAAAATGCATACAGAAGCTTTTTCACCTGCACGCTCAGTTTTTCCTTGGAAACCAGAAGATAAACAGCAAAAATAGAACCGATAACAAAATTGGTTACCACAGAGATCGTGGAACTCACGACAGAAAAAAACGAGCCGAATACCGTCGGGAGAACCCCCTGAAGAAAATCCGCAGCCTTCCTTCCAAGCGTATTCAGATCAAAGCTTTCCTCCAAAAGATTCCTCTGAATAAAGTTCCAGTCCAGATCCAGCGCATTAATCCACTCCTGAAACGAGGCAAAGGCCAACGGTATCTGTTCTGCTATCATTCCCACCGTATGTATCAGTTCCGGCACAACAAGAAACGTTACAAGATAAATGACAGCTGACGCACAAAGAAGCGTCAGCACCAGCGATACCGGCCGTTTCAGTTTTTCCTGTCTTCTGTCATTCAGCCGCCGTTTTGAACCAAACAGCTTTTTTTCAATAAAACTCATGGGAATATTGAGCACAAAGGCCAGGCCCGCACCAAACAGAAAGGGCGTGCCTATTCCCATCAGCATTCCCAGGGCTTTCAAAACCTCCGATATATGAAGCAAAAGAAAAAACAGCACCAGTCCGTAAGTCAAAAGAAGGATCGGCCGTTTCCAAGAAGATTTGTCCATAAACCTCTTCCTTTCCAGATATTACTTACAATATATTCTAATTTAAAGTATTTGGCAACTTAAGAAAATCTAAACTCCAGAAGAACCATATCCCCACATAAAAATACAGCGCTGCTTTCCGGATGATTACTCATCCGGAAAGCAGCGCCCTATTCCGTATTGCATTTACATATCTTACGCCCGTCTCCGGTCGATCTTTTTGGAGATCATCATCCCCAGCCCCTGAAGGATCTGCACCAGCACAACCAGAATCACGATCGTAACGATCATGACATCCGACTGATACCGGTAATAGCCATAGCGGATCGCAATGTCTCCCAGACCTCCTCCTCCTACGGTTCCTGCCATGGCGGAATATCCCAGAATGGTTCCCGTAGCAATGGTAACACCAACCAGAAGGGAAGTACGGGCTTCTGCCAGAAGCACCTTCCATATAATGGTAAAGGTACCGGCTCCCATACTCTGAGCCGCCTCGATCACTCCTTTATCCACTTCCTTCAGAGAAGACTCTACCATACGCGCGATAAACGGAGCTGCCGCAATCACGAGCGGCACAATCGTAGCCGTGGAGCCATAGCTTTTCCCGACGATCGCTCTTGTCAGAGGAATTACCAGAATCAGGAGAATCAGAAACGGAATACTTCTTACCAGATTTACAATAAAATCCAGAACCTTGTATACCGCCGCATGAGGGCGGATCCCGTCCTTATCCGTTATGGTCAGAATGATTCCCATAGGCAGGCCGAGAATATATCCGAAAAGTGTAGACATCAGGGTCATATACAGGGTATCCCCGGTTCCCTCCACCAGCATCATAATCATATCTTTACTCCACATAATCCTTCAGCACCTCCACTCCAAGAGATTTTTCCCGCAGATAATCGATCATACGGTCTCCGATCTCACCGTCCGGAAGCTGCAGGATCATTTCTCCCTGGGCCATGCCTCCCACATCCCGGGTATTGGCATACATGATATTTACCGGAGTCTTATACTGAAGTACAAGATTTCCGATCACCGGTTCAAAGGAAGAATGATTATCAAAGGTAAGACGGATCAGCCTTGCCCCCTTCATCTGCTCTACCTGCTCCATTCCTGTGATAATAAGCCGTCTTGCCGCCTCTGTCTTCGGCGCCCGGAACAATGCTTCCACCGTTCCGCTCTCTGCAAGCTCTCCGTGATCCAGCACCACAACCCGATTGCAGATCTGCTGGATAACACTCATTTCATGAGTGATCACAACAATCGTAATTCCATAGGTACGGTTGATGTTCTGCAAAAGCTCCAGAATAGACTTGGTGGTCTGGGGATCCAAAGCACTGGTTGCCTCATCGCAGAGCAGAATCTCGGGATCTCCCGCCAGCACCCTGGCGATGGCCACGCGCTGCTTCTGTCCGCCGGAAAGCTGTACCGGATACGATCTGGCCTTATCCTCCAGTCCCACGGTCCTCAACAGCTCCAATGCCCGTTCTCTGGCCTTTCTACGGCTGACACCTGCAATCTCCATCGGAAAGCATACATTGTCCAGCACATTGCGCTGCATGAGAAGATTGAAATGCTGAAAAATCATGCCGATCTTTCTTCTGCTCTCCCGCAGCTGTTTTTCCGTCATGGCACACAGATTGCTGCCGTTTACGATCACATCTCCCTGTGTGGGCCGCTCCAGCAGGTTCAGACAGCGCACCAGCGTACTCTTTCCCGCTCCGGACAGACCGATGATTCCGAAAATCTCTCCCTTGTCGATGGTGAAGCTTACGTCATTTAAGGCAGACACCGGCCCTGTCGTGGACTGGAACGTCTTGCTCACATGTTCCACCTGGATAATCGGTTCCATAGTTATATCCTCCTGTAAATTCATCACAAGGGTGTCCCCGGAGAAAATCCTGTTTCCTCGGAGGCACCCTCCCGGCGGCAGAGAACGAGCACATTTTCTGCCGGTCTGTTCATTTCAACGCTTCATTCCGCGTCCGTGTACATTTCCTATTTAAACGGAACAACCGCTCCGTCATAGGTATCTTCGATATAGGTTACGATCTCATCAGAGGTCAATGCTGCCACGAGAGCCTTGATTGCCTCACTGGTCTCATTGCCTTCCTTGACAGCAATCACATTCACATAGGTCTTGGCTGCTTCGGAGTCTGCGGACTCATATGCGATGGAATCCTTTGCTACGGAGAAGCCTGCTTCCAGTGCGTAATTACCGTTCAGAACAACAAATGCAACCTCATCCTTTACGCGGGATACCTGCGCAGCTTCAAGCTCCTGGATCTGGATGTTCTTCGGGTTCTCCTCGATATCCAGAACAGTAGCAGTAAGTCCTGCACCCTCTTTTATCTTGATAACACCGTTTGCCTCCAGAAGAAGAAGGGCTCTTGCCTCATTGGTGGTATCATTGGGAACTGCGATCACATCTCCCTCAGCAAGCTCGTCCAGACTTGCCTTTGTTCCCGGATAAATTCCAAAGGGCTCATAGTGAATGCCGCCTGCATTTACCAGGTGGGTTCCCTGCTCTTCATTGAAGTTCTCCAGATATGGGATATGCTGGAAATAGTTGGCATCAAAATCTCCGCTCTCCACTACCAGGTTCGGCTGTACATAATCATCAAATACGGTTACCTGCAGATCCCATCCCTCTTCCGCAAGGATCGGCTTTGCCTGCTCCAGAATCTCTGCATGGGGCGTTGCGGATGCAGCCACTGTAATGGTTCCTTTTTCCTCTGCGGGAGCTTCTGCTTCCTCTGCCTCATCCTTCGTCTCCTCCTGCACTTCCGCTGCAGGAGCTGCGCTCTCTTCCTTGGAACCGCATCCGGTCAGTGCAGATACAGCCAGAGCGCCGGTCAACAGTAATGCAATAAACTTTTTCATAATTTCATCCTTCTTTCTTTTGAAATATAAATAATATGCAAATCCGATGTGCTCGATCGGAATTACCATCTTTACGCAAGTCCCTCCCGGAAAATAAAAAACAGGAAGCGTTCTGCCTCCTGCTTCTTACATATCTGATATAACCCGGCGGGTAACTTCAGCAATGAGCCGGACACCCTACGACAAATCGAAGTCAATGTGTCCGTCAGAGGCAAAAGGCGTCTGATCCTTCATGATGCGGCACATGCACATACCAAAACACATGTCCATATCGCAGCACATGCACATATCATAACACATGACGGTTTTCCAGTCTATAGCTTTTCCGCTCCGAATTCTTCTGCTGCTCATGCCTTTTCCTCCTCTCATCTGAAAAAAATACATCTTTCTTTTTCTTATTTCCTATCGGCTTTATAGGAATATTAGCACCTTCCCAAAGGTTTGTCAACTGCTTTTTTCACTTTTTCTTACACTTTTCTGCCCGAATAATCCACACATAAATTATCCCTCGAAACACTAATAGGGTATTGCCGTCTCCAGCTTTTTAAAGCCTGTTCCCATCATCTGACAAAGAGCCCAGTACACAAGCCCGGCTGCAATATAGGATTCCAGATAACCGTAATTTTCCAGAGAGCACAGCTTGGCAACCGCCATAATATCCTGTACTCCGATGGTGAATGCCAGAGACATCCCTTTCACCACTCCCAGATAGCTGTTAAATATAACCGGAGTCACAATCCGCACCATCTGTGGGAAAACGACTCTTTTTAGAGTCTGCCATCTTCCCATGCCGATGGAAGCGGCTGCATCCCACTGCCCCTGCTCTACCGCAGTAAAGGCTCCCTTCATATTCTCCGACTGGCCTGCCGATATATAAATTCCATATGCCGCAAGCATAACCGCAAGGGCCGGTACCTCCGTCTCTGGTCCGAACAGGGCCTGAATCACTCCCGGAAGAAAGCAATAAGCCAGATACAGATGAATCAGAAGGGGAACTCCCCGGATACATGCAATCAGCCCCTTCACGGCTCCGGACAATACCGGAATACGATAGAGCTGAATCAGCGCCCAAACCATTCCAAGCGCAACACCCACAGCCAGAATGAGTACGGCGGACAGCAGCGTAAAGGGAACTACCGTAAGAATTCTTACAATATCTTCCAAAATGTACTCCATATGTATCATGTTTACCACTCCCTGATGCATTTTCTGGAAAGCTGCCGAAAGGCTTTCGATACAACGAATGTAATCACCCAATAGAGACAGGCCGCCGCAAGATACACCTCCAGCTTTCTTACTCCGTAATCATTGGTGATCAGTTTTTTCGCTTTCCCCATAATATCCGTCAGCCCGATCATATATAATACGGATGTGTCCTTTACAAGCTCGATCATGGCATTTTCCAGATTGGGCATCGCTACCGGAAGCATCTGCGGAAAGATCACCCGGACAAACCGCTTCCAGCGCCCATGCCAATACTGTCTGCCGCATCCAGCTGTCCCTTCTCCACAGACAGATAAGCCGGACGTATAAATTCAGACATATGGGAGCCGTTAAACAGGGACAACGCCAGAATCGCATAAAATGTACGGCCGTTCGTATCCTCCCATCCCGGAATCAGAAGCTTCATCAGCAGAGGGACTCCGTAATAGGCCAGGAAAATATGAGTGATACATGGAGTGCTCCTGAAAAAGGATACATATACTCCGAGCACATGATAAAGCACTCCTTTTCCTCTTCCTCTTGCCACGGCCAGCAAAAGCCCCAGAATGCCGGAAACCGCCGTAATAAAAAGAGTATACGGTACGGCCCCTCCGATTATCCGGAGCATTTTTCCTATATAGGCAAATTGAATCTGCATGATATTCTCCTTTGTCAGATCTGATATACAAACTGTTCCAGAATCCGGTTCAGGAACTTTCTCGTGGCCTCCTCTTTCGGATTTCTGAAAATTTCCTCCGGCTTCCCCTGCTCCACAATTCGTCCCTCTGACATAAACACCACACGGTTTGCCACGGTCCTGGCGAAACTCATCTCATGGGTGACAACAATCATCGTGATTCCCGTTCCGGCAATCTTCTTCATGGTATCCAGCACTTCCCCCACCAGCTCGGGATCCAGGGCGGAGGTCGGCTCATCAAACAGAATGACCTGAGGCTTTAATGTCAGTGCCCGGGCAATGGCCACCCGCTGCTGCTGCCCTCCGGAAAGCCGGCTTGGATACTGATCTGCTTCCTCCTGGAGCCCTACCCGTTTCAGCTCTTCCATTGCCGCTTCCCTGGCCTGGTTTTTCGGAATATGCTGTACCGTGACCAGTCCCTCCATCACATTTTCCAGTGCTGTCATATTCCGAAACAGATAAAATGCTGAAATACCATTGCCGTCTTTCTGCGCAGCCTCAGCAGTTCCTTTCTGGGAGATTTTGGAAATGTATACTTTGCATCCTGAATCGCAATACTCCCGCCGTCCGCCTTCTCCAGGCAGTTCATGCAGCGAAGCAGGGTGGGTTTCCCGGTTCCGCTCGGGCCAATGATCGCTACCACATCCCCTTTATCCACTTCGAGGCTTACGTCCTTCAGGACTTCTTTCTCCCCGAAGGACTTTCTGATATGACTTACCTTAAGCATAATCCTTCCCCCTCAGCCCGCATCGAGGTAGCGCTGATACCGGGAAGCAGCCCTTCTCACCGCATAGATATTTTTCTCAGGTACCAGCTGGTCTGCCACACATCCCGGACCGAGGATCAGACCCTTTCCATCCGTCTCTGCAACAGCCTCCAGGACATGGGCCTCCACCTCATCGACACTTCCTGTATTCAATATGGCATCCTTTTGCTTTTGTCCACTCGCATCATACCAGCCCCGTTCCCGAATTCCTCCCATCAGACACTTATCCGTACGCTACCTTGCTTCCTTAAGCGAAGGACTGCTCCACCGATCATGCCAGTTTATACAGTTTACCGGATAATGACTGATCAGATCAAACATTCCGTTATCCCCATGAATATGGGCCACATGAAACCAAGTGAGATTTCTGTAGGAGTTGATTACCTGAAAATCATAGATGCTTCCGAAATTCCGATATGCCTCCTCGCTCATATAATCCGTATTGGCACACTGGGTAGCAAAGAAAAATCCGTCCGCACCTGCCGCTATATTGGCATTTACAAAGTGAATGGTCGTCTCCGTAATCGCCTGCAGTGCCTGTTCGAAAAGCTTCGGATGTTCCAGCATATCCACCAGGATCCGGTCACCGGCCATCTTTCTTGCAGTTGTGAGCGGACTGAAAATTGTCTGAATCACCGGATAGCGGCCATTTGCCAGCCTGACTGCCCAGGCGGCAGCCTGAACCTGCTTTCCGTAACTTCCGTAATATCCCGGGAGCGGTTCCACCCGCTCCCAGTCCTTTACATCATGAATGGCGTAATCCTCCACCACCGGCGGATGATTTACCTGGTGAAAAATCTTTACCTTTACTCCATAATCCTGAACCCCGTACAGTCCGAAGGGCATCAGCTTCAGAAAATCAAAATCATATTTATCCACAAAAGCTGTCTGTGCCTCTGCCAGGCTTCTGAGTCCTGATCTGCCGCTGAAAAATGCATCCACAGACTCACCGGCACCCGGTCGGTCTCCTGTCCCTCAAGCGCCGCCTGTATCCGTTCCTTTTTATTCATATATTCCATAACCGACGCTCCTTATTCGTCCAGATAAACAAGGGTATCCTCGCCATACCATTTTTCATTCAGCTCTGATAAGGTTCCGTTGATCTTTACCGGAGGCTGTACAGCCTTCAGCTTCAGCCCAAGCTGCTCTTTAATCTCCTCGAAGCCGAGATTATTGGGAAGCACTACCGCATCGCACTCTCCCGCATCCAGAGAAGCAAAGCGTTCCGCCACGGCAATATCCTCTGAGGTTTCAAAGGTAAGGGGCACATCCGGATGTTCCTCATTATAGGACGTCAGAAGATTATAAATTCCTCCGTTCGGAGTTACCGGAGATATCTTCTTTCCCACCAGATCATCCAGGCTGTGAATGGAATCGTCATCCTCCCTCACATAAATATAGATCAGGCTCACACCGTTTACATGTTCGGGAAGCAGATATTTTTCTTCCCGTTCTGCTGTTTTATAAAGTCCCCCTCCGATCAGAGCATATTTTCCGGTATCCAGTCCGATGGAAGCAGCCTCTCCGCTTACAAATTCCACATCAAAATCATACTCCTCGATCAGATCATCCACCGCATTCAGAACATCTACCTCATAGCCCACCTGATTTCCATTCTCATCTTCATAGCTGAGCGGCTTGGAGCCTTCCTCCAATGCGGCTTCCACCACCGTCACATTACCGGTCTGTGTCTTTTCAGACGTATCCTGCACAGCTTCCTCCTGACTTTCCTCCGGCTGTACATCCGCTTCTGCCTTCTCCTTTGTGCATCCTGCCAGAAGGCCTGCGGTTATCATTATCGTTCCCAATATTGCTGCTGTTTTTCTGTTTTTCATCACAAATCCATCCTTTTGTCTTATTTTTGCTTCATGCATTCCTGCGGTTTCATGGCGCAAAAAAACCGGAGGTTCCAGAGTTGAGGATTTTCTCCTTCAACTTTACTAAAAACCTCCGGTTTTCCGGTCAGCCTGTTTATAAATTATTCAATCGCATTTTTTCATTCTTTTCAATCTGAACAATTTTTCCATCCTGTATGATAACGCTGACAGAACCGAACCGCACAGACTCAATGAACGCCTTGATCTTCAGAAGATCTTCCCTGGTTATTTTTGTCTGTTCCATAGCGTCTCATTTACTCTACTGCCTTAAATGCCTCATCCAGATCCTGAATGATGTCATCAATATTCTCCGTTCCGATGGACAGACGGATCGTATTCGGCTTAATACCCTGATCCAGCAGTTCCTCCTCGGTGCACTGGCTGTGAGTCGTCGTTGCCGGATGGATCACAAGAGACTTCACATCTGCCACGTTGGCCAGCAGAGAGAACAATTCCAGATTATCAATGAAATCCTTTGCCTTCTTTGCATCCCCTTTGATTTCAAACGTAAAAATGGATCCGCCGCCATTGGGGAAATATTTTGCATAAAGTCCCTTCTGACTTTCATCTTCAGATACAGACGGATGATGAACCGCCTCCACCTGAGGATGATTTTTCAGATAATCCACAACCTTCAATGCATTCTCCACATGTCTCTCCACACGAAGGGACAGAGTCTCCAGCCCCTGTAAGAACAGGAAGGAATTAAACGGAGAAATGGTTGCTCCTGTATCTCTGAGAAGAATCGCCCGGATTTTTGTTACAAACGCCGCAGGACCGACCGCTTTTGTAAAGCTGATGCCATGATAGCTCGGGTTCGGTTCCGTAAGGGACGGGAATTTGCCCGATGCCTCCCAGTCGAATTTGCCGCTGTCGATGATTACACCGCCGATGCTGGTTCCGTGTCCTCCGATAAACTTGGTTGCAGAATGTACGACAATATCTGCGCCGTATTCAATGGGTCTTACCAGATACGGGGTAGCAAATGTATTGTCGATCACCAGAGGGATCTTGTGGGCATGGGCGATCTTTGCCACCGCCTCAATGTCCACCACATCCGAGTTGGGATTTCCAAGTGTCTCAATATAAACAGCCTTCGTATTATCCTGAATCGCAGCTTCCACCGCATCAAGATCAAAAACATCCACAAAGGTGGTGGTAATTCCATACTGCGGAAGCGTATGGGCAAGAAGGTTATAAGATCCGCCGTAAATATTTTTGGCAGATACAATGTGATCACCATTCTGAGCGAGATTCTCAATCGTATAGGTGATGGCTGCTGCTCCGGATGCAACGGCCAGCGCCGCCACACCGCCTTCCAAAGCTGCAATTCTCTGTTCAAACACATCCTCGGTGGGATTGGTAAGACGCCCATAAATATTTCCGGCATCCGAAAGGCCAAACCTCGCCGCAGCATGATCGCAGTTGCGGAATACATAAGAGGATGTCTGGTAAATCGGAACCGCTCTCGCATCCGTAACCGGATCCGGTTTTTCCTGTCCTACGTGAAGCTGTAATGTTTCAAATTTGAATTTTCTGTTTTCTCTTGTGATTTTCTCGCTCATATCGGGATTCCTCATTCTTTCTGTGTTTTTTCTGTTCTGTTGTTCCTTTTACTCTGCAAAGAGTGGGGTGGAATAATACCGGTCTCCGTTATCCGGCAGCAGTGCCACAATGGTCTTGCCTTTATTCTCCGGCCGCTTCGCCAGCTGAATCGCTGCAAACAGCGCTGCTCCGGAAGAGATTCCCACCAGGACGCCCTCCTTCTTCGCGATCAGCTTGCCCGTTGCAAATGCATCCTCATTCTCTACTTTAATAATCTCATCATAAACCTTCGTATTCAGCACATCCGGTACAAATCCTGCACCGATACCCTGGATCTTGTGCGGGCCTCCCTTGCCTTCGGAAAGAACCGGAGAACCTGCCGGCTCAACCGCCACGATCTTCACGTCCGGGTTCTGTGCTTTCAGATACTCACCGACACCGGTCAGCGTTCCGCCGGTTCCTACGCCTGCGACAAAAATATCCACGGCTCCGTCGGTATCCTTCCAGATCTCAGGACCGGTAGTGCTTCTGTGTATCGCCGGATTCGCCGGGTTAACAAACTGGCCCGGGATAAAACTTCCGGGAATCTCTGCCGCCAGCTCCTCTGCCTTGGCAATGGCTCCCTTCATTCCCTTGGTTCCGTCTGTCAGAACCAGTTCTGCACCGTATGCCCGTAAAATATTTCTTCTCTCCACGCTCATCGTCTCCGGCATGGTAAGAATAATCCGGTATCCCTTGGCAGCTGCAATAGAAGCAAGGCCGATGCCTGTATTCCCGGATGTGGGTTCGATAATTACGGAGCCTTCCTTCAGAACTCCTCTCTGCTCAGCATCCTCAATCATTGCCTTTGCGATACGGTCCTTTACACTTCCGGCCGGATTGAAATATTCCAGCTTCGCCAGCACCGAAGCTTCCAGTCCAAGCTCCTTCTCAATATTCACCACTTCCACCAGGGGGGTATTCCCGATCAGTCCAAGAGTTCCTTTATAAATATTTGCCATTTTCTTTTCCTCCTTACATGATTCAAATATTGTTTCGTCCGTGTTCCTTTTCTTACTTTTTGTTTGTATCTGTAAATGCTTTCTCTTTAGGGAAGACAACAGCACATTCGTCCGCTCTTCCTCATATTTGTTTTTCTTACTGTCATCTTGTCTTCTCCTTTCATATATTTCCTATCGGTTTAGTAGTATATTAGCACCGGACATTTATCCTGTCAATACTGTTTTTATAAAAATATCCATTTTTTCATTCGGCTGCCTGGGACTGATTTAAGGAATTTCCTATGAAATAAAAAATGCCGAAGTCCTTCGAACATTTCTGTCCGGGGACTTCGGCATCCTCTTTCCTATTTGGCGTAATCGGTAACACGGCTTTCCCGTATTACATTTACCTTTATCTGTCCAGGATATTCCAATTCAGCTTCGATCTGTTTTGAAACATCTCGTGCTAACAATACCATATCTGCATCACTAACCTGCTCTGGAACTACCATAATACGAATCTCTCTACCCGCCTGAATAGCAAAAGATTTGTCCACACCTTTGAACGAATTTGTTATATCTTCCAGTTGTTTCAGTCTGTTTGTGTATGTTTCCAGTGTCTCTCTTCTTGCGCCCGGTCTTGCTGCGGAAATCGTATCCGCTGCCTGAACGATACATGCGATCAGAGACTCCGGTTCCACATCGCCATGGTGAGATTCCACCGCATTGATAACCACCTTGGACTCCTTGTACTTCTTGCATAAGTCCGCACCAATCTGGATATGGGATCCTTCCACATCATGATCAATGGATTTACCGATATCATGCAGAAGACCGGCCCTCTTGGCTACACGCACATCCAGTCCGATCTCTCCTGCGAGAAGGCCGGCCAAATGGGCAACCTCGATGGAATGCTTTAATGCGTTCTGACCATAACTTGTTCTGAATTTCATTCTGCCAAGCAGTTTGACAAGCTCGGGATGAATGCCATGCACGCCCACTTCCAAGACGGCAGCTTCTCCCTCTTCACGAATCATAGTTTCAACTTCTTTTTGTGCTTTCTCAACCATCTCCTCGATTCTCGCCGGATGGATACGTCCATCAACAATCAGCTTCTCAAGTGCGATTCTCGCAACTTCTCTTCGGATCGGATCAAAGCCTGATAAAATAACTGCTTCCGGTGTATCATCAATAATCAGATCCACACCGGTCATAGTCTCGAGTGTCCGTATATTCCGTCCCTCTCGTCCTATGATTCTTCCTTTCATTTCATCGTTTGGAAGCTGTACCACAGAGATCGTTGTCTCGGCCACATGATCCGCCGCACATCTCTGAATGGCTGTTACTACATATTCTTTCGCTTTCTTGCCTGCTTCTTCTTTGGCTCTGCTTTCTAATTCTTTGATTAGTTTCGCGGTGTCAGACTTAACTTCATCTTCAACTGTCTTTAAAAGATATTCTTTTGCCTGGTCGGAGGTAAGACCTGAGATTCTCTCCAGTTCCCGTACACTCTGCTCGTGAAGCTTCTCTATCTCGGATTTCTTCCGTTTAAGATCTTCTTCCTTTGCCGTGTAGCTGGCTTCGCGCTTCTCAATGGCTTCCAGTTTTCTGTCCAGTGATTCTTCCTTGGACAAAACTCTGCGTTCCATCCGCTGTACTTCTGCCCTGCGTTCCTTGGTTTCCTTTTCGAGTTCATTTCTGGTCTTAATGGACTCTTCCTTTACTTCCAGCAACGCCTCACGTTTCTTCGTCTCTGCAGTCTTCACAGCTTCATCTATGATTTCCCTCGCCTTATCCTCTGCATTTCCGATCTTCGCTTCCGCAACCTTCCTGCGGTAAGAAACCGTCAGCATATAAGTCACCGGGATCGCCACAACAAGCGTAACCAACACAGCAATGATGATTTCTGCTGGCACAGGAGCACCTCCTCCTTATTAAATTTTCATTGTACATCTATAAATACAACAGTTAAATTTTATACTTTTTTTAATATTATGTCAAGCTAAAAAGCCGCTTTCTCATTTCCCGAAAAGCGGCTCTCCTATTCCCACTCCATATGCATACATGCGAGCACATCACCTGTCCGAAAACCCTTGCGAAGAAGAAAGCCATACATCCGTCTCTGCTCCTCCAATGTAGCCTCCTGTGGATTATAATGCTTCTTCCTCATCCATTCCTGAATGGATGCCTTTTCCTGATCAGGTTCACACCCCTCCAGCGCCTCCTGAATCAGAGCTTTTGGAATTCCCCTCTGATACAGCTTCTGCTGAAGCTCTCTTCTGCTCATACTGCCTTTCCGGCTTTCCACGTAATTCTCTGCATATCTCCGATCATCCAGATAATGAAAGCTCTGTACATAGGCGATCGCCTGATCAATAGCCTCACGGGGATACTCTCCCTCCTCCAGCTTCAGCCGAAGCTGATACTCCGTCCGGTCCATGGATTTCAGAAGATACATTGCCCTCTGCTTCGCCCGCTTCGTCAGTACTTCTTCCACGATCACCCGGAAAGTCTCCTCCGGGAGGTCCTTCCCCTCCCGGATCTGATAACGGCTCAGTTCTCTGCTGTACAGAAGAAATTCCGGCTTGTTATCCACATATATTCTGCTCTTTGCCTTTGTCACCGGCTCTATCTGAGTAACTGTCACCCTGACCGCTCCTGTTCACTTATGATTTTCTATTCTTTTCCTTCCGGCTCACCATCAGCATTCTCTGCTCCGGGCAGTCCGTAATGAGCACGTACCTTCTGCTCAATCTCTTCCATGATCGCAGGATTATCTCCAAGATACTGCTTGGCATTCTCCCGTCCCTGCCCGATCTTGCTGCCCTGATATGCATACCATGCACCGCTCTTGTTCACGACGCCGCAGTTGGCTGCAAGATCCAGAATATCTCCTTCTTTCGAAATGCCCTTACCGAACATAATATCAAATTCCGCTTCCTTAAACGGCGGAGCCACCTTGTTCTTTACGACCTTGATTCTGGTACGGTTGCCCACCATCTCTCCGCCCTGCTTAAGCGTCTCTATCCTTCGAACATCCATACGAACAGAAGAATAGAACTTCAGCGCTCTTCCTCCTGTGGTCGTCTCCGGATTTCCGAACATGACACCAACCTTCTCTCGAAGCTGATTGATAAAAATTACGATACAGTTGGATTTGCTGATGGCTGCTGTCAGCTTCCGGAGCGCCTGGGACATCAGACGCGCCTGCAGTCCCACATGGGAGTCCCCCATATCCCCATCAATCTCTGCTTTCGGAACCAGAGCCGCAACTGAATCCACAATAATTACATCAATCGCTCCGGAACGCACCATAGTCTCAGTAATCTCCAGCGCCTGCTCTCCGTTGTCAGGCTGAGATATGTATAAATTATCAATGTCTACACCGATATTCTTCGCATAGACCGGGTCCAGCGCATGCTCCGCATCAATAAATCCGGCAATGCCGCCCCGCTTCTGCACCTCTGCAACCACATGGAGAGCCACCGTGGTCTTACCGGAAGATTCCGGTCCGTAAATCTCAATCACTCTTCCCTTCGGCACTCCGCCAAGTCCAAGTGCAATATCCAGACTCAGGGAACCGGTAGGAACAGTCTCTACCTGCATATGGGCACTGGAATCTCCCAGCTTCATAACCGTGCCCGCCCCATACTGCTTCTCGATCTGTCCCAGCGCCGCATCCAGCGCTTTCAATTTATCTTCGTTTGCCATAATAATTCTCCTTCTTAAGTTCGAACTCATGTTCGTTTTTTCTAATACAATACTATTATACTTTCCCTCGGTTGTCAATCAAATTCTTCCCGCATTTTTCCCAAATTTGACAATCCCGGCTTTGTGCATAATGGCTCATCCCGGAACGGCTTCTGATTATTTTCATCAAAAAGGCGGAAGATCCCCCAAAATCTTCCGCCTTTTTGTTTTCCTTTTTTCCCGTATACGCCATCCCGGCGAAGGGGTCAGGAAAGCTTTTCCAGAACTGTTTTTACGTGCTTTATTTCTTCAGCCGTTGCCTGGGCTGCAGGCACATAATATTCCTTCGCCCGGGCAATCTGAAAAATCTCCTCCTGGGCCATTTCACTCTGGTTGCGCAGCTGCTTCAGAGTCTGTTTCAGTTCCCTGCAGCCGGTCTCCAGAATCATTTCTCCGAGCATTTTTGTCTCGGCCTTGACGCCCGTCAGGGCATCCGATACCATTACCTTTTCTTCCATCGTTCTGCCTCCTTACCTGAAATCCTACCCCAGAAACTGCATCAGCTGCTGCTTGTTCTCCCGGGCAGACTGTGCGGATTTCTGAAAATACTGTTTTACCTGCGGATCCTGTGCCTCATTGGCATAGGCCTGCATCTTGCTGCTGCAGGTATCATAACCGATGATCAGGTGTCTTAAATGCTGCAGATCGATTTCCGATAACTGTGCTGTCATAAAAATACCTCCTTCTTTGCCTTACGCACCCTTAGTATGACAAAGAAGGAGGGTTTTTATTCTCAGACGCCGGCCATTCCCTGTACACCGCGCATGAATTTTTATGAAAATTATCCGATCAGCCAGTCATACATCTCTTTATACTGGGCGGCAGAGGCATCCCAGGAGAAATCTGCAGCCATGGCACGGTCAACGATCTTGTTCCAGTCCCGCTTGTTGTCATAGAAAATCTTCTCGGCATAGCGGATCGTGGCAAGCATCTCGTGTGCATTGTAATTTCTGAAGCTGAAACCGGTTCCGGTCCCCTCATACTCGTTATAAGGCTCCACCGTATCCTTCAGCCCTCCGGTCTCCCGGACGATCGGCACCGTTCCGTAACGAAGGCTCATCAGCTGGCTGAGTCCGCACGGCTCAAACAGAGACGGCATAAGGAATGCATCACAGGATCCGTAAATCTTATGAGACAGCGCCTCGGAATAGAAAATGTTTGCAGACACCTTGTCATGATACTTCCAGTCAAAATGCCGGAACATATTCTCATATTTCTCTTCACCGGTACCAAGGACAATCAGCTGCACTTCATCCTGACAGAGCTCATCCATGATATAGGCAATCAGATCAAAGCCTTTCTGATCGGTCAAACGGGATACAATGCCGATCGTCATGATCTTCCTGTCTTCCTGAAGTCCGAGTTCTCTCTGCAGGGCCAGCTTATTCTTCACCTTCTGACGACGCCAGTTCTCAATGGAATAATTCTTCTCCAGGAACTGATCCGTCTCCGGATTATACTCCTCGTAATCAATACCGTTTACAATGCCGCGCAGAGAATTAGCTCTCGCACATAACAGTCCATTCAGCTTCTCCCCGTAGAACGGTGTCTTGATCTCCTCCGCATAGGTGCGGCTGACCGTTGTGATCGCATCCGCATATACAATTCCGCCCTTCAGGTAATTGGCATCTCCGTAGGCTTCCAGCTTGTCCGGCGTAAAGTAATAAGAAGGAAGTCCCGTGATATCCTTCACCGTCTTCACATCCCATACTCCCTGGAATTTCAGATTGTGAATCGTGATTACAGACTTCATGTTGGCAAAAAACTGTCCCTCATGGAAGCGGTCCTTAAGAAATACCGGTATCAGTCCGGTCTGCCAGTCATGGCAGTGTACCACGTCCGGCTGGAAGCCGATCACCGGAAGGGCAGAAAGTGCTGCCTTGGAGAAGAATGCAAACTTCTCGATATCTTCATAAATATTGCCGTATGGCTTCGGTCCGGCAAAGTAATACTCATTGTCAATGAAATAGTACTGGATCCCGTTATACTTCAATTCCAGTATACCCACATACTGACTTCTCCAGGACAGATCCATATAAAAATGTCCCAGATACTTCAGCTGGCTCTTCCATTCCTCTTTCATGCACATATATTTCGGTATAATAACCCTGACGTCATATTCTTCCTTGTCAAAGCATTTAGGCAAAGAACCTACAACGTCAGCCAGGCCTCCGGTCTTAATAAACGGAACCGCTTCCGATGCGACAAACAACACCTTCTTCATGCGTTAACCCTCCCTGTCTGGTTTCCCAGTCTTCCTTAATATGTATTTATTATATCAAAGAACAGGGGCTTTTAAAAGTGTTATCTCAAAGCTTTGCCAATATTTCTCACAACTTTGGCAGTATTTTTATCAACGGTTTTTATATTCCAGACGGATCCGGTCGGCAATCAGGGCAATGAACTCCGAATTGGTCGGTTTCCCTTTTCCATTGCTCACCGTATAGCCGAACAGTTCATCAATCGTATCCATTTTCCCTCTGCTCCATGCCACCTCGATGGCATGACGGATTGCACGTTCCACCCGGCTCGGCGTCGTCTGATGCATTTTCGCGATTGTCGGATACAGAATTTTGGTAATGGAATTCAGCATATCCATATCCTTCACCGACATGATAATGGCATCTCTCAGATACTGATAGCCCTTTATATGAGCAGGAACACCGATCTCATGGATCATGTCAGTCACATCGGTCTCCAGATTATAATCCAGATAGGTTTCCTTGCTCTCACAGGCTTTTGGCCCCCGCTGCTCCTGTGTTCCCTTTCTGCGCAGTCCGTTTTTCATCTGTTTGATCCGGTTGATGATCATCTCGTTATCAAACGGTTTCATAATATAGTAATCCGCGCCCATTGCAAAGGCATTCTCCGTAATCTTTTCCTGCCCGATCGCGGTGATCACAATAAAGGTCGGATGCTTTGTCAGCTCGCTGTCATGGTTGATCTTATCCATAACACTCAGACCGTCCAGCTTCGGCATAATGATATCCAGAAGCACCACATCCGGATGCTTGGACTTGATCAGCTGATATGCTTCCTCTCCGTTCACCGCTTTTCCGACAATTTCCAGCTCCTGATCCTGACTGATAATTTCGTCAAGTAGTTCCAGCATTCTTTCGTTATCATCAGCAATCGCTACATTCAGCTTTTCCATATTGTTACTCCTTTCACTTACAGCTACTGTTTCTGTGTCCTTTCGCGGGAAGGATCTTTTTTTTATTATAATAATCGCTAATTGCTCAGGCAACGAAAAAACATCAACCATTTTCGACATGTATTTCCCTGATTTTATATTTTTTTTGTCATTTTTTTGGCCATATCATCAGATTTACGGTTAAATGTTCAAATTTTCTTGTTTTTCTTTACACTTTCTTAACTCATCGAAGAGAAAGGCTGTTGTTCACCAGTGTGGTGCTGTACAGAAACAGTACATCCTGATCCCCAAACGTAAGAAGATCTCCCAGGAGCTCCGGGGACAGGTAACGGGTATCCACCACGGTAATTTTTTTGTAGCCTTCCACAAGAAGGGGGGCCAGACTGCTTCCGAAGGAATCCCGGAACAAAACCAGCTCCTTCTGTGTATCTGCGTCCGCGCGTTCGATGATGATAAACGGCTGGCTGCCGGACAGGAACAGCTCATAGGCATCCCTGCCTTCGGCTTTTTTTAAGTCATACAGCTCAAGAGGCTTTGCTTTCCCGGTACCATAGCCGGTGACCGTGCAGTTTTTCAGTGCAGAGCTGGTCAGATAACAGATCGTATCCGGCTCTGCTGGCAGCGCAAGCTGTCCGTAATATACACCGTAAAACGGCTGCTCCAGCTTCATGACCTCATAATCTGCACAGACTGCGGTCCCCATCGCTTCTGCCAGTGCAGCAGCAACATCCGTGAGCTTTTCCTGCCTCCAGTGCGCATCCGTCCGATAATAGTCCTCGATGGAAAGCAGCGGAAAAAGATCGATATATTCACAGTTTTCCACCGTTTCCATAACAGAACTGTACAAAATTCCGGTCAGTGCATCATAATTCATCGACAGCGCGCCGTGCTTTCGGGCAAGAAAGTAATTTTTATCCGGAACAACAGAAATATAGACTGAAACATCCGTATCCTTCATGTATCTCTCATACAATCGGGAAATATGATCTGCGGTATTTTTCAGCATCTCTTCCTTCAGCGGATACTCCATCCTGCATATATATCCGTCCTCCATATACAGGCCATTGTAATCCTTCTGTGCAAAAAGGCCGGTCACTGCCGCAGCTTTTCCGGAACGGAACCGGTCCCGAAAAGGAAACTGATCCGCCGCATAGTCATCAAATGCATCCATAAAGGAGCCGGACCATACGGCATCTGCTGTCAGACGGGGACACTGCGCAAGTGCCCTTCTCTCGCTGGCTGAATACGCATCTGCCTTTTTCAGCCAGCAGCATACAGAAAGCACGAACAGAAGAACTGCCATTCCAATGGTAAGTACCCGGTTTTTTTTCTCTGCCTGCATATACATCTCTCCCTGAAACAAAAGCATCAAGCTTTATATACACCTAGAATCTGAAATAAAGAAACGGGGAAAAGGAACCGTCTACCAGATAGGCGGTGGAAAGCAGAAGCAGAACAGCTGCAGCAGCAGGCTCTGCAAGATGGATCAGCTGCTCTCCTTTCTCTTTTCTCTTTACAGAAGCAAGGACTGCTTTTCCCAGGGGCGTCGATGCAGCTGCGGCCAGAAGCAGTACCATTCCATAGCTTCGAATCGCATAGAGGAACTCTTCAGATACAAGAGAAAGTCCCCCCGCGCCGAACATCGCCCGCAGATACCGGACAGCCTCTCCCAAGTCCCCGGCCTGAAAAATCACAAAGCCAACGATGACAAAAAAAAGTACATACAGATGACTGACTATAGGATGCCTCTCCAGATACTTTCGAAGAAAGCATTTCTCTGCAATCAGAAGCAGTGCAAAAAAAAGCCCCCACACAATAAAATTCCAGGAGGCTCCGTGCCAGAAGCCGGTCAGTATCCAGACAAGACTCACATTCCCAAGCCACCGTCCAAGAGATACCCTGTTTCCTCCCAGCGGTATATATACATAATCCCGAAACCAGGACCCCAGCGAAATATGCCACCGTCTCCAGAACTCCGTAATACTCCGGGAAATATACGGATAATTGAAGTTTTCTTTAAAATCAAATCCCAGAAGCCTTCCAAGTCCGATCGCCATATCACTGTATCCGGAAAAATCAAAATAAATCCGGAGGGTAAAGGCAGCTGCATACAGCCAGTAAAACAGAACAGACCGGTCATCCGAGGCCTGAAATTTTGCGCAGAGCTCTCCCAATACATCCGCGAGCAGCACCTTTTTGGCAAGCCCCACTACGAATCGTTCGATTCCGGATGCCGCCCGGTCAAATCCAAGGGTACGGCAGGAAAGCTGCAAGGCAATATCCGTATAGCGGACAATCGGCCCCGCAATCAGCTGGGGAAACATTGCCGCATAGGCAGCAAAACGGACCGGGTTTTTCTGCGCTGCCGCCTCTCCCCGGTAGACATCCGCAAGATATCCAATCATTTGAAAGGTATAAAAACTGATGCCGGCAGGGAGTGTCTGCGAAATATAAGGCAAAGGCCATCCCGTGACGGCATGGAAACCGGAAATAAAAAAATCCGCATATTTAAAAAAGACAAGCGGTGCTGCGCATATACATACAGAAAGCACCAGAAGCCGCCTGCTCTGCCGGCTGCCGCGCAGCCATGCAAGGCCAAGCCCGAACCCGTATCCGGCCAGGGCCAGAAGTATCAGCCAGATGACGTTCTGCGGCTCTTTCCAGGCATAAAAAATCAGGCTGGCAGTCAGCAGAACTCCATTTCTGAACTGCTTCGGAGTCAAAAAATACACCAGCAGAAACAAGGGTAGAAAATAATATAAAAATGTAATACCGGAAAACAGCATAACCGTTCTCTTCTCCTATCCTTCCAGTGATTCGGGACACATGAGGAAGAATACGGTATTTCCGTAATAATCAATGACGGTCTGATCCGCCTCCGTACAGATATTCCATGCCGGATCCGATTTTTCTTTCAGATTTTCCGCAAAGGATGCTACGTCCGAGCCTTCCTCCAGCACAAAGATATATCCCACAAACGGAATGGTGCTGATCTGCGGCCCGAACACGGCTGCCTCACGAAAGCCGGTGATCTCCTCTGTGAAGCCACTGAGGAATCCGGACTCCGCTTCCATGGCCATACCCATAAAAGGAATCGCCTCATTGGAAATAATTCCTTCTGCCAGCTTAAGTGCCGTCTGATCCGGGTCCTTTCCCATCCTCTCTCCGAAATCATCCAGAAGAAGCTTTCCTGTACTGTCTTCCTCCGGTTCGGTAAATCCTGCCAGTCCCTGTTCTTTCCCGTTGTCCGTGTCCTTACGCGCTCCGCAGGCAGACAATGCTGCCAGCGCAAATATCATTATGGCACAGATGATCTTTTTTCTCATAGTCGTCTCCATTTCCCTTTCCATTTCCATTTCTGCCGCCGATTCCTACGGCAGTTTTTAACAGTGTCCGTTCTTTTTCTGATTTTTATTCTAACACAGGAGGCACTGCTTTTCAATCGAGCCCGGGAATCGGGCCGCACAGACCGACAGGCCGGAAACCGCACAAGCGGTACCCGGCCCGTCATTTTTTCACATATTTTCAAAATCAGCATACGAAGGTGCTATTCTTCAATGATCACCTTTGTCATCACCGGCATATGCACCGGCTTATTCCATGTTTCAGCTCCTGAAGTGGGAAGCTGTGCAATGGCGTCCAGCACTTCAAAGCCTGATACCAGCTGTCCGAATGCGGCATAGCGGCCGTCCAGCTTATGTGCGTCCTTATGCACGACAAAAAACTGAGTTCCCGCTGTATCAAAACCGTCATCCCGGGCCATGGAAAGAGCGCCGCGGATGTGCTGCACCGGATTATGGATCCCGTTTTCCTCAAATTCTCCTTTGATATGCCAGTCGCTGTCCGTCATGATGTCATTATCCGGAGAACCCGCCTGAATAACGTAATCCTTAACGATTCGGCACCAGGCAAGTCCGTCATAGAAGCCGGACCTTACGGTATCCGCAAAATTTTTTACAGTGATCGGCGCAAGGTCCGGGAACAGGTCAAAGACCATGTCCCCGAAGCCCTCCGTCGAAATAATACATCTCAAAGCCTTCTCCCTATTTTGCAAGAACCTTTGCGTTCTTGAAATACAGATTGGAGGAAGAGGTCATATATACACCCTGGATGTAGTCCTTTATCAGATAGTTATTGGACTTATAGTACAGAGGCAGTACCGGATAATCCGCAGATACCAGCTCATCTGCCTGTTTTACAAGCTCGGCAAACTTGGAAGGATCCTTCTCTGCCTTTACCTGATCTACAATTGCATCATAGTCCGGATTGCTGTAAAAGCTGTTGTTGGTTACATCATCCGTATAAAGCAGCGGCAGGAAGCTCATCGGATTTACATAATCTGCACTCCACCCCATAGCTGCCACTTCATAATTTCCGTTCTGTACTGCATCATAGAATACCGCCCAGTCTGCAGAGCTTACTTCCACCTTGATTCCAAGATTCTGCTCCCACATCTCTTTGATAGCCTCTGCGATCTTCTTTACGTTATCATCCGAGTAGAAGGAAAGCTGAACGGTAGGGAAGCCCTCTCCGTTGGGATATCCTGCTTCCGCCAGAGCTGCCTGTGCAGCCTCCACATCCGCATTTGCAGAAAGGCCGAAATCAGAACGTCCCTCTGTCAGATCCTTGCCGTCTACCACATAACCCGGTGCATAGAAGCTGAATGCAGGCTGTGCATCCAACTGTGCCACGTTGTTGATCAGGGCTTCACGGTCAATCGCCAGGCAGAGCGCCTTTCTTACCAGAGGATTGTCGTAGGGCTCTTTGCTGCAGTTAATGTCATAGTAAACGGTACCATAGCTTCCTACTGTCTGAACACCGGCATTCTCGGCCTTCAGGCGTGCCATATCGCTGGACGGAATGGTTCTTACACCGTCAACCTCACCGTTCTCATAAGCAGTCAGAGCAGTGGATACATCCAGGATATAACGGTAGGTCAGTTTATCCAGCGTAACATTTTCTGCATCCCAGTAGTTCTCGTTTTTCTCCAGAACATAGCTTTCGCCCATCTTGATCTCGGTTACCTTGAACGGTCCGTTTCCGATATAAGTATCTGCGGAAGCCGTCCACTTGTCACCGTTTGCCTCAACCGTTGCTTCCTGAACCGGGAAGTATACCCACATACTTACCAGGTCAACGAAATACGGACAGGGAGCTACGAGAGTAAATTCCAGTGTCAGGTCATCCAGCGCCTTGATACCTACCTCTTCTGCGGAAGCGGTTCCGGCATAGTACTCGGTTCCGTTTACAACATAATCAGAGATCATGTTTACATACTGTGCACCGGTCGCCGGATCAAGAACACGGAGAGCGGAATACACATAATCATTTGCCGTCAGCGGGCTTCCGTCACTCCATTTCAGACCGTCTCTTAAATGGAAGGTGTACACGGTCAGGTCATCGTTGCATTCCCAGCTCTCCGCATTGCCGGGAACAACCTCACCGTTCTCATCATAGGTCACAAGACCCTCGAAGCAGTTGATCAGGAACGGAGTTGCAAAGGAATTGTTTGTGATGGTAGGGTCAATGGTATCCGGCTCATTGTTCAGAACAAATACCATTTCCTGCGCATCCGCCAGAGCTGCTTCCCCTGCTTCCTCTGCCGGAGCCTCTGCCTCTTCCCCCTCAATATCATCGATGGTCTGAGGTGCTTCTGCTTTTTCTTCCTTGGAACCACAGCCTGCAAACACGCCGGTGCATACCAGGCAGAGTGCCAGAAGAAGCGTTAACTTCTTTTTCATAACGATGTTCTCCTCCTTATAAAATAGATTTGAAAAATATATGTTTCAGGCACACCATCGTTTTGTATGCCGAAAAACCGTTATCCATACAGATGACAGGCTACCAGGTGTCCTCCCCCGACATCCTTCATCTGAGGTTTTTCCATGGAGCATTCCGGCCTTGCATACGGACACCTGGTATGGAACCGGCATCCTTCAGGCGGATGAATGGGGCTGGGAATATCTCCCTCAATACTGCTCTTTACCTTCTGCCGCGCCAGTCTGGGATTTGCAATGGGAATACTTCCCAGAAGCCCTTTGGTATAAGGATGCAGCGGATTTTTGTAAATCTCATTGGATTCACACACCTCCACCAGCTGTCCCAGATACATGACACCTACCTCATCCGACACATAGCGGACCATGGAAAGGTCATGGGCGATAAACAGATAGGAAATGCCCTTCTCATCCTGATAATCCTTCAGAAGATTGATGACCTGTGCCTGAATGGACACATCCAATGCAGAAATCGGCTCATCGCAGATAATCAGGTCCGGCTGAAGCACCAGTGCACGGGCAATTCCCACTCTCTGTCTCTGTCCTCCGGAAAACTCGTGGGCATACCGGTTGGCATGCTCTTTGGTGAGGCCGACCCGGTCCAGAATGGGGTACACCAGTTCATTGGCCTCCTCCTTTGATTTCACGATTCCATGCGCCAGAAGAGGCTCCGCGATAATATCACGAACGGTCATTCTGGCATTCAGGGATGCATACGGGTCCTGAAAGATCATCTGCATCTTCTTTCGCAGAGGCTTCAGCTCCCGCTGGTTCATATGGGTAATATCGATTCCGTCCAGGATCACCTGTCCGGAGGTCACGTCGTACATCCGGATAATCGTGCGGGCACAGCTGGATTTACCGCAGCCCGACTCTCCCACCAGTCCCAGAGTCTTTCCTCTTGCCAGGGTAAAGCTGACGCCGTCCACCGCATGGACCACCTGCTTGCTCCCTGCTTTAAAATGTTTTGTGAGGTCTCTGACCTCCAGTATATTCTGATTGCTCATGATTTCCTCCTATTTCCGGCTTCCTACTGCTTCCGGAACGGATTATGTTCATCCGCCGGGGCATCTGGATACTGCAGGAAACATCTGGTCTTATGTGCTTCCCCTACCTGTACGAACTCCGGCAGCTCCTGAGCACAGACCTTTCTCGCGTATGGACATCTGGGTGCAAACGGGCAGCCCTTGGGCGGATTGGTCATGTCCGGCGGAGATCCGGGAATGGGCATGAGCCGCACGCTCTTATCCTGCTCCACATCCGGGATAGAGGCAAGAAGTCCCATCGTATACGGATGGCCCGGATGTTCAAATATATCGAAAATGGAAGCCTCTTCCATGATAAGGCCACCATACATGACAATGACGCGGTCACACAGCTCTGCCACCACACCCAGATCATGGGTGATAAAAATGATACTGGTACCATATTCCTTTTCCAGCTCCCGCAGCTGCTTCAGGATCTGATCCTGAATCGTCACGTCCAGTGCCGTAGTCGGCTCGTCCGCAATAAGCAGCTCCGGCTTATTGGCAAGTGCCATGGCAATCATCACTCTCTGGCGCATCCCGCCGGAAAACTCATGCGGGAAGCATTTGTAGCGTTTCTCCGGCTCCGGAATACGCACCTTCTCAAACAGCTCCAGAACCTCCTTTTTTGCATCCTCTCTGCTCCGATCCGGATGATGCTCCCGGATCATTTCCTCCACCTGCTTTCCAACAGGAATCAAGGGATTTAAGGAGGACATGGGATCCTGGAAAATCATGGAGATTTTTTCTCCCCGGATCTGCCGCATCCGTTTCTTGGATACCTCGATCAGATTCTCTCCCCCAAAGGATATGGTTCCCTCCTTGATTTTGGCCGTATCGGCCAAAAGTCTCAGAATAGACATGGAGGTTACGCTCTTTCCGCTTCCGGACTCTCCCACAATACCCAGAATCTCACCTTTATTTACGGAAAAGCTCACGCCGCGGACAGCCTGTACTTCCCCGTTGCTTGTCATAAATGAAGTTTTCAGATTATCTATCTTTAAAATCGGTTCCATGGTTTCCATCTATCCTCCTACTTCTTCAGCTTCGGATCCAGCGCGTCTCGCAGTCCGTCTCCCACAAAGTTAAAGGCAAACATGATCAGACAGATGACCAGAGCCGGGATAAAGAGCTGGTGCGGACAGGAACGAAGATTTTCCGTTGCATCGTTGCACATGGTTCCAAGGCTTGCAAGCGGAGGCTGAAGCCCGATACCGAGAAAGCCCAGGAAAGCTTCCATGAAGATAGCGGATGGAATCAGCATAGTCACCGTAACCAGAATAGAGCCCATGGCGTTCGGAATCAGATGCTGCATCAGGATCGACTTTGTGGAAGATCCGATGGTTCTGGCCGCCAGAACAAATTCCTGACCCTTAAGACTCAGGACCTGTCCCCGGACTACCCGTGCCATGTCCACCCAATATACCGTTCCCAGTGCCACAATAATGCTCTTCAGTCCGCTTCCCATAATGACCATGATCAGAATGACATACAGGGTCAGCGGGATCGTGCTGATGATATCCACAATACGCATCATCACCGTATCCACCATGCCGCCGGCATAGCCGGAAATTCCTCCGAAAATAATTCCGATGATCATATTCACAAGAACAGCAACAAATGCCACCATCAGGGATACCCTTGTCCCGTACATCAGACGGGTCAGAATATCTCTTCCCAGGCTGTCCGTTCCAAGAATGTAGGATTTATTCCATATTTTTTCGGTAGAATACAGCACCCTGGTATTCGGATCTGCCAGAACATACGGCTTCTTCCCATAATAAAGGCCTACTTCCTTCCCATTGCAGTCAAAGATCGTCATGGAAGAGGCGCTGTCCTCCCGTACCTTTTTCAGCTGTGTTCCGAGAGTGCCGTCCCTGTTGACCCATACAACCTTCAGAGACTGGGTAATATACAGATATCCATCCTCATCCGGCGCACAGAACACCTTCATGAGAGGCGGAATATTCACCACCTCCAGATTCTGTTTCGAATAGCTGTAATCGGTGAACATCGGTCCCGCCAGTGCAAACACCAGCAGCAGCAGAATGATCACCAGACCGGCAATAGCCGTAGGCTTATGACGGAAGCGGAACCACACATCTCCTGCAAAGGTCCGGTTCTTCTTCCATATTTTCTCACGTTCCTCATTGGAGGATTCAAGCATTTCCCATTTATTTTCCATCGTTCTTCCATTCTCCTCCGTCTTTAGTCGTATTTGATTCTCGGGTCAATCAGGCAGTAGAATACGTCCACAATAAACACCATGGCCAGCAGGAACGTGGCATAGAAAATCGTCACACCCATGATGGTCGTATAATCTCTCTGGGAAACACTGTTGACAAAATGTACTCCCAGGCCGGGAACTGCAAAGATTTTTTCCACAACAAAGCTTCCGGTCAGAAGATTTGCCACCGTCGGTCCCAGGACGGTAATTACCGGTATCATGGCATTTCGCAGTGCGTGCTTAACAATCACTTTAGGCTCTGACAGTCCCTTGGCCCGGGCCGTTCTTATGTAATCCTGTCCCATAACCTCCAGAAGGCTGGAACGCATCTGCCTGGCCAGATAACTGACGGAATAGCCGCCCAGCGTAATAACCGGCAGAATATATCCCTTCCAGGAATCCAGTCCAAAGCTGGGCAGAACCCCCATACGGAACGAAAAAACATAGATCAGAAGAGAGGCGATCACAAAGGAAGGAATGGTCACCCCGATGGTAGCTGCTGCCATCACCGCCATGTCCTGCCACTTTCCGTTCTTCACGGCAGCAAGGATTCCCATGGGAATCGAAGCAAGAATCACAAAAATGATCGTAATACCGCCCAGCTTTGCGGAAACCGGAAAACCGTTGGCAATAAAGTCATTCACGGTCTTTCCCGTATATTTATAAGAAGGACCGAAATCACCGTGAAGAAGTCCTCCCAGATAATCAAAAAACTGCTTCGGCAAAGGATCATTCAGATGGTATTTCTCATTCAGAGCCTCCTCCACCTCTTCACTTACATTACGGTCACTGGTAAACGGTCCTCCAGGAACGGCATGCATAATTACAAAGGTCAGAAGTATAATCATAAAAAGAGCAACCAGCATCATTCCAAGCCGTTTTGCGAAATAACGAATCATATGTATTCCTCCACGTCCTCCCACACAGTCCTCTTTCCCCGTATGGCGTTCATTTGTCTTCTGTTTAAACACAGAAAGCATTAATATTTTATAATTATACGCTATTGGCACAAATTATGTCAATGGATTCTTCCGGTCAGGAAAATTCCACTCCGGCATCCTTCCGTGCCGTCTCCAGCACCTCCATCACCAGAATGCTGTGCTCCAGCATCTCATAGCAGCCTTCCAGATCCTTTGCATCATACTGAGCGGCAAAGGCCTTCAGCTCTCCTTTCAGCGTACCGGATTCCTCATCCCGGGCAAGCACCCTGGTCCGGTCTCCCACAAGCAGCTCCACTGTCCTGGCAGAGCTGATGGGCCCCTCTGCCCGGATACAGCCTTCGGTTCCCTGGATCACAGCATAGCTGGGACTGGTGGAATCCTTGGCTCCGGTACATATGGCCCAAAATCTCTCATATTCCAGCACCACCGTTCCCGATGTGTCAATTCCGTTAAATCCTTTATTCGCATAATAATGAACCTTCTTCGGCCGTCCGAACAGGCCGGTCACAAAATGCAGATTATAAATATTAATATCATAAAGGCATCCTCCCGCCTGCTTCGGATCAAAAGCCGGGAGCACCATTTTCTCCTGATACTGACGGAAACGGCTGGATACTCTGGAATAATTGCACTGTACAAGCTTTATCTCCCCGATCTTATCCAGCTGTCCTTGAACTGCCTGAAAAATCGGAGAATAAGGGATCTTGAAGGCCTCCCAGAGAAACAGCTTCCGCTCCCTGGCCATCCGCACCAGCTCCTTTGTCTCATCTGCACTTACCGTAAACGGCTTCTCACAGATCACATGCTTTCCCGCCTCCAGTGCCAGCTTCGCATACCGGTAATGCTCGCTGTTGACGATTCCGATATAGACAGTATCAAATGCTTCGCTCTGAAGGAAAGCCTCATAATCCGTATACAGCTTTAAACCATGTCTTTCTGCCAGAATCTCCCCTTTTTCCCTGCTCCGGGGACGGACACAGATCGCTTTTCCCTCCGCCACAGGCAGCTCTGCGATATCCTCCAGCATCCGCTCTACAATCATTCCATTTCCTGTAATCCCGATTTTCATACCGGTTCCTCCGTTTCTTTTCTGCTTTTTTTCCAGTATACCATACCCTGCACATGGGAAAGACAGAAAAATTACCGGAAGAACAGGTTTCTTTTCCCATTCCTGTTCTTCCGGCAATATCAGCTTTTATAAACCGGGATATGTCCGCATTTTCATCTGGAAAGCATCATCCGGTCATTGTCCAGCTGATGACCGGTTCCGGCTTTAAAACGGATCAACAGATCTTCCACGGTCATGCCCTCCCGCTCCTTCCCGCGGATGTCCAGGACAATATTTCCGTCATTCATCAGCAGCGTCCGGTTTCCCATATCCAGTGCCTGCTGCATATTATGCGTAATCATCAGGCAGGTGATCTGATCCCTCGCAACAATCTCCTTCGTCATCTTCAGCACCTTTTCCGCTGTGCCCGGATCCAGAGCTGCCGTGTGCTCATCCAGAAGCAGAAGCTTCGGTGTCACCATGGTAGCCATCAGCAGGGTAAGTGCCTGACGCTGTCCGCCGGAAAGAAGTCCCACCGGACTTTTCATCCGATTCTCCAGCCCCATATCCAGCACTTTCAGACGCTCCCGGAACAATTCCTTATCCTTTTTGGAAATTCTGGAGAAGGGGGCGCTGCCCTTTGCTGTCCGAAGGTAGGAAAGTGCCAGATTCTCCTCGATCGTCATTCCGGGCGCCGTACCCTTTAACGGGTCCTGAAACAGTCTTCCGATCACCAGGCTTCTCTTATGCTCCGGCATATAGGTTACATCCGTTCCGTCCAGAAAAATACTTCCCTCATCCACATAAAAGCTTCCCGCAATGGCATTGAACAGGGTAGATTTTCCGGCTCCGTTGGAACCGATGATCGTCACAAAATCCCCCCGGTCCAGGTGAAGAGAAAGATCCGAAACGGCCGTTTTGGCGTTGGGAGTCCCGGGATAAAAGGTTTTGGTAATATTTTTAACGTCCAGCACAGGAATCTCCTCCTTTCCGTCCGGCAGCCATTTTCTTCTTCCGGAAGGCCGCCCAGCTTTTTATCGTGGGGAACGCAATTGCCAGCGCCACCACAATGGCGGTAATCAGCTTTAGTCCCTGCACGGGAACAACCTTTGTATAAAGGATCACTGCATAGATCAGACGGTAAATGACAGATCCTACCAAAGCGGCAATGGCTCCCTTGACCACAGTTCTCTGTCCCAGCACGGTTTCCCCGATGATCAGGCATGCAAGACCGATGACCACGATACCGGTTCCCCCATTGATATCAGCCGTATTCTGATACTGTCCCACCATTGCCCCCGACAGTGCCGTCAGGGCATTGGAAATACACAGGCCCACCGTGATGGTAAAAGAGGGATTGATGGAGGAAGCCTTCACCATATCAATATTATTCCCGGTTGCCCGGATGGAAAGTCCCAGACGGGTCCCCAGAAACCATATGAGGAGAACCCCCATCAGCACGGTAACCGCGCCGGCAAGAAGCGCTTCATACCAGTTTCCTCCGATCCCGGTCTTCTTAAATAAGGAAAAAATGGTCGGTGTTTTCAGAAGGCTTACATTGGCACTCCAGCCCATAACCATCAGGTTGACCGTATACAGCCCGGTATTCGTCACGATTCCTGCCAGAATCGGCGGTACCCCCAGCCGGGTATTCAAAAATGCTGTAACAAAGCCTGCAGCTGCCCCTGCCGCCATAGCCGCCGGGATCGCCAGAAACGGATGTCCGGATGCTGCGAGGGTTACGGAAACAGCCGTGCCAAGCACAAAGCAGCCGTCCGTCGTCAGATCCGCAATGTCCAGCACACGGTAACTGAGAAACAGTGCCATGGGCACCAGCGCATAGAGGAAGCCCAGTTCCAGGGCTGTCTGTATTATGTAAAGCAAGGGAACTTCTCCTTTCTCTCCTTGGGATAAAACGCAGAAAACAGGAAAGAATGCCCGGTCAGTCCTTTTTCCGGGCATCCTTTCCTGAACGGCAAACGTTCCTATTCTTCCGTTGTCTCAACCTCAACCAGCTCGCCCATATCCGCAAATACGGCAGGGTCAATTCCAAGTGCTGCTGCCGTCTCGGTGTTCACGGTAATGATACCGCCGTCCATCAGATAGCAGTCTTCCAGTCCGTCCATACCCTCGGTAATGGATGTAAATGCCAGATCCGCCGTCTTCGTTCCGAGATCCGTATAGTTTACTCCGCAGGTTGCAAATGCGCCGTTTCGTACGAAGGAATCTGCTCCGGTATAATGAGGAATCCCTGCCTGTGCCAGTTCCTCATAAATTGCCAGCTCTGCTGCCATGATCACATTATCGGTAGGGGTGAATACCGCATCCACACCGGATGCAATCAGGGAAGAAGCAGCTGCAACCACCTCGTCATTGGTGTTGGCTGTCTGCTCGGTATATGCAATTTTCTTCTCATCCAGATATGCCTTTGCCTCTGCGATCGGCGTTGCGGAATTGGTCTCGGACAGAGAATACAGCAAACCTACATTTTTCACATCCGGATTCTGTGCCAGCATCATATCCAGAATAAAGGAAGTATTTAATGCATCACTTGTTCCGGTCACATAATCAATACCGGTCAGCTCTGCAGCTTTCGGATCAGAGATTGCCGCATAAATCACAGGAGTCTTTGTCTCTTCCGCACATACGGTGGCAACCTGCGCCGCAAGGGTGGCAATGGGAATAATGGCATCCACTCCGTCGGCAACTGCCTGATCTCCGATCTGCTTTAAGGTCGTCTGATCATTCTGTCCGGAATATACCTCATATTCAACGGTAACTCCCTGATCCTCTGCGACAGCGTCCAGCTCTGCGCAGATCGCGTCTGCGATTTCATCCAGGGATGCATGATCCATCTGCTTGATCACAGCAATCTTATATGTATCCTTTCCTTCCTCTGCGGTGCTCTCACTGCTCTCTTCTGCCGCCTCCGTTCCTTTCGTGTCCGCTGCTTCCTCTGTTGTCTTGCTTCCGCATCCGGTCAGGGATGCAAATAATGCTGCGGTTAAAAGTAATGCCATAACTTTCTTCTTCATAATCTTCTTCTCCTTTTTCTGTTTCCTGTCTGATTTTCATTTTCTTTTCTACAGATACAAGATAAAGATTCCGATTCCTTCTGCAAGGGCGGAGGGTACTCTGACCAGGAATGCCGTATGGCCGGGACGGCGATTCCTTTCTTCGGATCACAAAACAAAAACCGCCTCAGAAAAAATTCTGAGGCGGTAATAATCTGATCATTATCGCGGTACCACTCAAATTGACTTATAGTCCACTCTCTCATGTACAAACATACATGCCTGATTGATAACGGGTTCGGTTCCCGCCAGCGCCTACTATGCAGTAATGTTATACTGCCTTTCAGGCTGTCCTCAAGAGTCCATTCAATCAGGAATCCGTACCGCACTCACACCACCGGCGGCTCTCTGAACCTTCTTACACTGATCTACTACTCTCTCTCTTCGGTTTCCTCTTCATTCTGTTGTGGTTAGAATAATCCTTTTCTGCGAAAATGTCAAGAGGAAATTTTATTACGCTAAAGCAAAAATTTTCCGGGAATTTATGAAAGATTTTCCATAAAATGATTGACAGATGAACATTCTTCTCTTATATTTTTTTATTGATACCCTCAGTATAAAACATACAGGAATTCATCACAATACGGAGGACATGTATATGGAAAAAGCAAAAGTCTACTTCACCAATATGCGGGCACTGCCTGGAGACAGTCTTCTTGCCAAGCTGGAACGGCTGATCAAAAAGGCCGGCATATCTGACATTGATTTTAATAAAAAATATGCCGCCATCAAGATACACTTCGGCGAGCCCGGAAATCTCGCCTTCCTAAGACCCAATTATGCAAAGGTTGTGGCAGATGTGGTCAAGGAACTTGGAGGCAGACCTTTTCTCACTGACTGCAACACCTTATATGTGGGCGGCAGAAAAAATGCCCTGGATCATATCGACAGCGCCTATCTGAATGGCTATACCCCATTTTCCACTGGCTGCCATGTAATCATCGCAGACGGCCTGAAGGGAACTGACGAGGCACTCGTTCCCGTTGAGGGCGGCGAATATGTGAAAGAGGCCAAGATCGGCCGGGCCATCATGGATGCCGATATCATCATTTCCCTGAACCATTTCAAAGGGCACGAAGCCACCGGCTTCGGGGGGGCTCTGAAAAATCTGGGCATGGGCTGCGGCTCCCGTGCAGGCAAGATGGAAATGCACTCAGCCGGAAAACCTCATGTAAACCGGGAATGCTGCATCGGCTGCAAAATGTGTACAAAGGTCTGCGCCCATGACGCTATCACTCTGGCTGACCGAAAAGCTTCCATCGACCATAATAAGTGCGCAGGCTGCGGCCGCTGCATCGGGGTCTGTCCTGCAGATGCCGTGGAGCCCGCTTCTGATGAGTCCAACAACATTTTAAACTGCAAGATTGCCGAATATACCAAAGCAGTCATCAGCGGACGGCCCAATTTCCACATCAGTCTGGTCATTGACGTTTCCCCGTACTGCGACTGCCATGGGGAAAATGATACCGCCATCATTCCGGATGTGGGAATGTTCGCTTCCTTTGATCCGGTGGCCCTGGATGTGGCCTGCGCGGATGCTGCAAACCGCCAGCCCATTCTGGCCGGAAGCATGCTGGATGAATGTGAACATACGCACCACGATCATTTCACAGACATCGGGCCTGCCACAAACTGGCACAGCGCCATCGAGCACGCTGTAAAGCTCGGCATCGGCACCGACCAATATGAACTGATCGAAGTCAAATAAACTATTTTTAAAAGGGCACACCGTTTCAAGCACGGTGTGTCCCTTTCTTATTTTTTACGATTTTCAAAATATACGAAGCCGTCTATCGCCTCCAGGATATCTGCAAAGGTCTCCCTTGGTGCCTCATCGATGTACCGGGTCAGTATTTCCGTCTCTTTTTCTCCTTTATATCGGCCGTAAAAAATATCATACAGATTATGGCCGCGGACATATGTACGGATTTCTTCCATATGAGCCTTTACATCTTCGACACTTCGGATCCGGACTCCCGTAACGGCAGTCATATGCTTCACACTGGTCAGCTTGTTCAAATATTCCCGGAACTTCTCATACAGAATCCGGTAAAAATCCTCCTCCGATTTTACAACACCGATCCGGGCCATAACCGCAGGGTCCAGGAAGTAATTTTCAAAAGAATAATATTTCAATATCAGGATATTTCTCGGCTGTACCCGTGGAAGATTTCCCTTATCCTGCCGCTCCCGGTCCCTGTAATATCCGCAGAGCTGCTTTACCAGCTGCTTCGGATCCTTGCCGTCGGAATCCCGTATCATAAGAAACTGATCTTTCAGATACAGCTTATTTATATATTTCAGGTTTGCATAGGTTTTGATATTTGTACAGCTGTTGGTAGGAATAATGGCAATACGCTGCAGGCGATTATCTTCCGTGTAAATTTCAGAATAATACTTTTCCAGAAGCAGTGGAAGTCTGCTGCTGTCCTGCTTACCTTCCACGATAAAGACAAAATTCACATTCATCAGATCATTGGCCGAATACCCCAGGTTATCCAGCACCTCGTCAATATCCGTATGTTCATCGGCCACCGTATAGCCGTTCTCATCCAGACGGATCTGTCGGATCTGCCTGGAATTGAAATTAAAAATCATGGTCGGAGAATGCGTGCAGAAAATTACCTGATTCTTCTTTGACAGCCGGTACAGCACCTCGCCGGCTGTTTTCTGGAGACTCGGATGCAGGAAAATTTCAGGATCTTCAATAAGAATGATCGACAAAATACTGGAATCCTCATCCGCATACGCTTCCAGCAGAGACAGAATATAAATGCTCCTCATTCCTTCGCTCATCTCATCCATCGCATACGTCCGCTTCTGCTCCGGATGATACATCACCGTATCCATGGAAAAGGACTCACCCACGTGGGAATCCCGATAAAGCAGGAATTCCACCTGCCGCCCGCTGTTCTGCCGGTAATAATCATTCAGCTTCTCCATAAAGGAATCCATATTCAGATGAAACAGCTTATAATCCAAAAGCTTTTCCGTCTCCAGTATGGTAAGCTCCGAGGCCTTCTTCTGTTCGATCAGTCCGATACATTCAAAACAGTTATCGCAGCTTCTGGCCCTGTCAAAAATACATCTGTTTTCTCTCAGAGCCTCCAGCTCCTGCCCGCCCTGAATATTGAATATATCTCTCTGAATCTCCCGGATATTTCTGGAATGATCGATATAATGCACCTTCGGAAGCACTGCCGGAATAAAGCTGTTATTCTTTTTTACCCCGTCCTCATAACGGATCTTGCCATTTTTCCCTGCCACGAAGGTGAAGGTAAGTATTCCCTCCGAATAGGAAGGCAGCTTGGAGCAGAAATCCCGGTACCACACCTCATACCTCTTGTATTTGCTCACCTTTCCCTGACTGCAGAGCATGACAAGCTCCTTTTCTTCTATGGAAAGTCCCATTTCGATCTCAATATTCTGACCTTCCGGGCGAAAATCCGATTCCTGTATTGTATAGTTTCCGGTCACAGCCAGAATTGCGTCCAATACTACCGTCTTGCCCGCGCTGTTTCTTCCCACAAGGATCATGGCCTGTTCCATATCCCGGATTTCCAGTTCCTTTATGGATTTAAAATTCCGTATCTTCAAATGGCATATGTTCATACCAATCCCTGCCTTTCCCTGTTCTTCCTATTATACACGAGACCGTTCTATTTGACTATACTTTCCGGGCCATGCTATAATTCCTGTGTAGCAGCTTTGCCATACCGGATATGTGCAAAGCAGTTACATTCCTGTCATATGGAGGTATCAAATACATGGAGCTCTGCAAAAATATATTCCGAAAGCTGACCGCAGGACTGACGCTTCTGATGGTCGGTTATGTTTTCTACCGTTCCGCAACAGATATGTATTTCTGTTACCTGTCCGGTTCCACCAGACATATCAGCTATATCCTGATCGCCGCCGCGTTTGTTCTTGCCGCGGTCCTTCTGCTTTTCGGCGGCAGATGCCTTAGTCTTTCTGACCGGAAGGCTTCCCGCGGGACCGTATTTCTGTTCGGACTGATGGTGCTGATACAGTTTGCTCTGATTTTCATCGCTTTCCGGCATTATCTTCCCTGGGCAGACAGTCTGAGTGTAATCAATGAGGCGATCTCCATGTCCGCTTCCTCCTCTCCCCGGATCAGTTCCGCCGGGAGATACTTCGAGATGTACGGAAACAATTACTTCTTTACAATTGTTTTATGCTATTTCTTTAAATTTTTCCGTTTCTTCGGCCTTACTTCCTACTGGACAGAAGCACTTTTTCTCAATACCCTGGCAATGGACCTTGGCGTCCTTTTCTGCATTCTCACGGTACGGAAGCTTTACGGTCCGGGAAAAGGCATGCTTCTTTGTTTCCTGTGTCTTCTGAATCCCCTGCTGTATGTATTTATCCCGTTCGTTTATACAAATACGATCAGCATTCCGTTCACCATGGGAATTTTCTGCACTGCAGTCCTTCTTTCCCGGGAAAGGAGACCGCATTTTCAGTTTTTTTATGCCGCTCTGGAAGCTTTCCTTATCGCAGTCGGCTTCCAGATCCGGGTAACCACGATCATTCCCGTGATCGCCCTTGGAATCTTCTTTCTTCTGAACTTTTCTTTCAAAGAAAAACAGCAGCCGGCGGAGCGTATTTCCAAAAAGCTTCCTCATCTCCTTGTCTTCGCCTCAGTCTTTCTTCTGCTGTTTTTCGGCTGTCAGACTCTGATCAGAAACCATGTTCCCCAGGAGCTCCGGGAGGCAAATTTTCCTGTCACCCACTGGGTCATGATGGGCCTTCAGGGTAACGGCGGTTACTTCTCTCCGGATGAGGATTTCACCTACAGTATTCCGGAGAAAGCAGACAAGGTTCAGGCCAATCTGGAAGAAATCCGTTTTCGGCTGGAGGCTCTGAAGGATCTTGGCCCTTCCGGCATCCGGGATTTTATCTTCGGAAAAATTACGACCACCTGGGCATCGGAGATGGACGGTCTTTATCTGGAGACCGGCCGCATGCAAGCATACAATCCACTGCAGAAATACCTGTTCGGCTTTAAAAATGACCTGCTTCTGTATTATTATCAGTTTTTTAAAGTAATGCTGTATTTCTTCTGCATGGTGGGGCTTCTGCGTGAGCTCTTTTCCCGTCAGCCCACCGGTGCCTATCCCTACATCCTGACACTGTTTGGTTTCTTTCTCTTCTATCTGATCTGGGAAGCCAACTGCCGTTATGCCATCTGTCTGACCCTTGTGCTTTGCATGCTGGCGTTTCATGGCATGGAAGGAATGCTGGAAGCATGGTCCTCTGACTGTATAAACAGATTTTTCACTCCGGAAAAGACAGTCCGGTTTCGCCTGCTGGCAAGACGTTTTTCAGGAATCCTTATGGCTGCAGGCGTCCTTTTGCCATGTCTGTATGCCATGTACCGCCAGTTTCCGGCTTACACCCAGACCTTTATTCCAAAGGTAGACTACAGTGTCATTACAGTAGGACGCTCCTATCACGAAAATGCTGTGGGAAATCTCCTGGAAACCGGAAGTATCCTGACCCAGACCTTCACCACCGATCACACCTTCAGCGAAGTCGGCATATACTGCTCCTATAACGGCAGCCGGGAATGGTCCGAAGATCAAAAATCAGAACAGCCCTACCGATTCCGCCTCCTCGGCCCGGACGGCACAGTACTGGCTGAAGAGCTGTTCGGCGCGGAGGGCAGCGGCAAATACTATAAACTGTTTGGCTTTGAGGCGGTGACGCCTTCCGGTCCTACCGAATATACCATTGAATTGTCCGGTATCGGATCCGGTATCTCTGACTGTTTGAATTTTATTTATTTTGATTTCGATACATATGATTATATTTCCGGCGCTGAGCTTTGTATCGACGGACAGAGCCTTCACAGGGATCTGATTTTTCTTGTGGATTACAGCTATAACGGTCCCTATACCACCCCTGCCAGATATATGGCAGCGTCTACGATTCTTATTCTTTTCCTTTTGGGACTGTCCGTGCTGCTTCTCACCGAAAAGCGCCCCCGGGGGAAATTTTTCTCTTCCCTATTCGGGCCAAAGCTGTTACAATAAATCTCACAGAGGAAAGGAGAGGATTCTATGGGAATCTTAAGAGATATATTTGAAGAAAAAGTAAAGATCTGGGAGGGTTCGGACCTTGCGCTCTATGAGTCCTACTGTAAGGATCTTAAAAAGGCCGGCATGAAAATTCAGGCATTTACCGTGAATCAGCGTACCCCAAAATGCAGCGGCAACTGCGCCACCTGCATGGCCGTCCAGAACGAGAAGGAAGATGAGGAGCTGGGCTATAAGAAGCTGGGCCGGGGCTGTTCCGATGATCTTCTCAATGCCAAGGAGGATTATGATATTTACAACATATTTGTGAAGAAATCCGAGGAAAAGAAAGCGCTGGATCTGCTGGGCATTCCTCCTTTTGAAGGAGAAACCTGGCCAAAGGCCTCCCGGAAAACGCCCCAATGCCAGAAGCTTGGCTGACAGGCTCTGTACTGCCCTGCCGTCTGAAAACGGCAGGGTATTTTTATTTCATTTTTCGCTGATATGCTTCTGCCTCAGGGTCTTTTATACCATATCTGCGAACCCATTCCCGGGTATCCCCAACCTTCACCGCTTCGCTTCGGTGACGGGAAAGGAATTTTACGATCTGGTAACCGTCGATCCATATTTCATTTGTCCCTTCCTTCTGGGATTCATCAAAGATCAGCTGGATTCCGAAATGCAGATGGGTCGTGTCTATGTTGTTCACATTTTCTTTGGCGCTGTAGCCCGTATGTCCCATATATCCAATGACATCCCCCGCCAAAACAACGCTTCCCTCTGCAAGCCCCTCCGCATAAGGATAATTCTGCCTCAGATGCGCATAGTAATAATAGCGTTTCCCGTCAAAGCTTCGAATCCCGATTCTCCAGCCGCCGTACTGATTCCATCCCAGGGCCTCCACGTATCCGGACTCCACACAGATGATGGGAGTTCCGATCTGTCCCATGAGATCATGCCCAAGATGATTTCTCTGATATCCGTAGGAACGAGATACACCGAAATCGTCATAATCACTGTATGGAAAGCCTTTTGCAATGGGAGAAAAGGCTTTCAGCCCGTATACTTTCTCCCAGATACCTTCCCCGGTCTCCGCTTCAAATTCTCCCACCATCCCTCCCAGCACTGCCGAATACGCCTCCTGAAAGTAATCGTAATATTCCAGCCCCTGTGTATATTCCTCCATCGGTGTTCCCTCCAGAAGCCCCTTTGCGGTTTCATCCATATACCTAAGTACCTTCTGCTCCTTCGAAAATTCTCCTCCGAATCTGGAAGCCGTACAGGCCAGAAGCTCCACCCAATCGATATGGGTCTCTGTCCCATAGGAATCCCGGTCCAGCTCATAGGCCTTCCCAAGCATCTCAGAGGAAACCTGAAACTCTACCCATTTAATAAAATCATTTTTCTTTTCAGAGTCCTTATTATTACTCTCAGAATCTGCTATGATAGAGAAAGAGAAAAAAGCCGCGGCCAGAACAGCCACAGCAGACACAGGCAAAAGCCGCACAATCCTTTTTTCACGTTTCATACTGATCTCCGGAAATCACTTTGTTTTTCTATTTCTATGCGCAAACCGGGGAAAAAAGAGTAAAAATCACAGAACATGTGATACAGAAAGGCGGAATCCTATTATGAACAGTTCCTTTTTTGCAATGATGTCACGAATGAAGCACATTGAACGCTGGGCACTGATGAGAAATACCCGGCAGGAAAATCTAAGCGAGCATTCTCTCCAGGTCGGTATGATCGCCCATGCCCTGGCCGTAATCAGCAACACCCGCTGCCACCGGCAGCTGGACCCGTCCAAGGCAGCTCTTATGGGCATGTACCATGATGCCTCGGAAATCATCACCGGAGACATGCCCACACCAGTAAAATACCGCAATCCGGAAATCCAGGGAGCCTTCAAGGCGCTGGAAGATGCAGCCAATCAGCGGCTCCTCTGTATGCTTCCCAAAGATATGCAGCCTTACTATCAGAGCCTTTTCTGCCCGGAGGAAGCCGATGCCTATCTCTGGAAGCTGGTAAAAGCCGCCGACAAGCTGTCCGCCTATATTAAATGCATTGAAGAAGCCACCACCGGCAACAGCGAATTTCTGAGCGCCCAGCAAGCTACCCGCACCATTCTGAACGCCATGGACCTGCCGGAGGTTACGATTTTCATGGAAGAATTCCTCTCCTCCTTCGGAAAAACACTGGATGAACTGACACTTTCCAAGGAGGAACAAGCTGTGGCTTCCGAAGATCTCAGCTGATCCGCTCCAGCCGCAGCCGATAACGGGGGATCCTTTTTGGGGGCGGATCCTTCACCAGATTCGTATTCCGGTATACCGACAGCACAAGCCCGATCAGCAGATACAGGGAAATGGTTCCCGTCCCCGCGCAGGAAAAAAACGGCAGATACATGGGCGAGAAAAACGTATAACCCATATTGTACATTACATAGACCGTCGTCTGGGTCAGAAACAGACAGGCGCAGCCAAATCCCAGCATACAGCCCAGCTGATTTTTCTGCCGAAAAGCCATGGAAAAGATCCGCGCGATCATCCCGCCAAGGAGCAGCAGCAGAACCACTCCTGCAAGAATTCCGTAAGCTGCAATCACATAGCTGTACAGCAGATCAGATATATTACCGGTATTCCAGAAGTCTCCGGCTGCCGCGCGGGCATCCGAGCCTCCCAGCAATGCTGCCTGCTCCAGCACGTTCCGAAGCTGTGTTCCCATATAGCCCCAGCTGTCCCCATATTTTCCCGGGTGTAGGGCCGCATCCATCCGGATCAAAGCATAGCCTCTCCTGGATGCCAGAAGGCCGCCTCCAAGAATCAGGAGAAACAGTGCTGCCGCAGCAGGTGCCAGAACCATCAGATAGCCAACACCCTTTCTCACCCGGAACCAGCCCCTTTTCACGGCCAGAAGCAGCATGGCAATAAAAATCACCAGCAGCTCCGCCATGGCCGTCCGGTTCGGCGTCATATAGGTCAACACAAGTCCGGTCACAGCAGCTCCGCCGCAAAACAGAAGCCCCATCCTCCCGCTGCCCCGGAACCGGTAAAGCACTCCGCCATACAGGGGGACCAGAAGAATCAGCAGGGGATAGATCCGAAGCTGTCCGTGCACCTGGGGAAAGAAGCTGAGCCCCGTATTTCCTCTGCTCACAGAAATCCCAATGAACAGGAAGCTCACAAAGCCGCACCACAGGGCCAGTGGATATTTTCCAATCAGCGTATAATCTGCAAAACAAACTGCAATCATTATGGCAATGCCGATTTCCGTACAGATGACCTGACGGGAAAACCATGATACCTCCATGCTTCCCGCAATCAGATACTGCACCAGAAGTCCCAGAAATGTAATAATCCCCACAAGGGCCAGGATCCTCCAGTCCGTTTTCGGCCGATGAATCCGATCCAGGGCCAGCCCGGTCTCCACCGGATCTCCCATCTGACGCACAGCTTCCCTGGACGCCGCCTCTGCCTCCATGCCTTCCCGAAGATATGCCTGCTCCTGATCCTCAATATGCTGTCCGATCTCCTCTGACACCAGGCTCCTGGCGCGTCTGCATCGAATCTGTTCCGTCAGGATATCCACATACTGCTGCTTATTATATTCCTGCATAAGCATTCCCTCCCAGCATCGGCTGCTCCTTCTTCTCCAGCACCCGGTTCACCGCATCCGCATACTCTCTCCACTCTGTCTTCTTCATCTCCAGAAACCCTCTGCCGGATTTCGTCAGACTGTAATATTTTCGAAGCTTCCCTCCGGCCGCCTGCTCATAAGAGATCAGGTAATTCTTATCTTCCAGTCCATGAAGGATCGGATAAAGGGTGCCTGCCTTCAGATCAAACACATGATTCGATCTCTGCTTCAGATTCTCTATCATCTCATATCCATACATATCCTTCTCCTCCAACAGCTTCATAATGAGAAGTGTCGTACTTCCTGAAATCAGACTTTTATCAACTGACAACTCTGCTCCTCCTTTCCTGCCCTTAATTATATAGATAATCTATATATCTTTGTGTTTATTATATATAGATTATCTATATATGTCAAGAAAAATATTACCTTTCTATCCGTTGACATTTCAACTATTCAGGGATATACTTTAAAAGTTGAGTTGTCAACTTCTGTGAAACATTTTTTGACGGGAGGAATGAATATTTATGTATGACAGTCCCGGCAGGCTAATCGGTCTGCTGTACAGAAAAGGGCAGATTTTCTGGACCAGAGCATTAAAAGAACAAAAAATCGGAGCCGCGGAATATCCGGTCCTGCTTCGCCTCTACCGCGGAGACGGCCTTACCCAGGAGGAGATCACAAGAGATCTTTCTGTTGATAAATCTGCTGTCACCCGGGTCATACAGACGCTCCTGGACAAGGGATTGGTCGAGCGCAGAAAAGATGAAAAGGACCGGCGCTGCAACCGGATCTTCCTGACCAGCCTGGCAAATGCCCAGCGGGAAAATATAAAACAGATACAGCTTCAGTGGAATCAGATTCTGCAGCAGCAGATGAGTGAAGAAGAGCAGAAGCTGTTTTTCCTTCTTCTGGAAAAAGCTGCCGAAAGTATAAAAGAAGAAACTTTATAAAGGAGAATGATAACAAATGATAACAGAAACAAGTAAAAATCCTCTGGGGCAAAAGCCTACGGGTACCCTTCTGCGCCAGTTTGCAATACCGAGCATCATCGCCATGCTGGTCAGCTCTCTCTATAACATTGTCGATCAGTTTTTCATTGGCCAGAGTGTAGGCCCCCTGGGAAATGCCGCAACGAATATCGCTTTTCCTCTCACCATTTCCTGTATTGCGATCGCTCTTCTTTTCGGAATCGGCGGCGCCTCCTCCTTCAATATCGCCATGGGCCAGGGCGAACCAAGGGAAGCGGTCCGGTATATGGCAAATGCTGCAGTCATGCTCTTTGGCTGCGGAATCTTCCTGTGTATCGTCACACAGATATTTCTGGAGCCCCTGCTGCGCTTTTTCGGTTCACCTGCAGATGTGCTGGAATATGCCAAAACCTACACAAGAATCACCGCTCTGGGGTTTCCGTTTCTGATTCTCACCTCAGGCGGCGGACATCTGGTACGTGCGGACGGACGACCCAAAATTTCCATGGCATGTAATTTGAGCGGAGCCATCATCAATACCTTTCTGGATGCGCTGTTTGTATTCGGTTTTCACTGGGGCATCGCAGGAGCCGCTTATGCCACCATCATCGGTCAGATCTTCTCCGGCAGTCTGATCCTCTGGTATCTGGCACACTGTCAGAGTGTTTCCATCAAACGGGAACATCTGAGGCTGAAAAAGAAGAGTGTAAAACGTATTGCCGCTCTGGGTGCAGCTCCGTGCAGCAATCAGCTTTCCATGATGATTGTTCAGATCGTCATGAACAATTCCCTGAAGCATTACGGCGCCCTGTCCTCGTACGGCGAAGCCATCCCCATTGCCTGCGCCGGTATTATCACGAAGATCAATCAGGTATTTATGTCCTTTATTATCGGTATTTCCCAGGGAGTCCAGCCTATTATCAGCTTCAACTACGGAGCGGAAAAATATGACCGTGTAAAAAAGGCCTATCTTCAGGCCATTTCCGCGGGCTTTGTTCTTGCGCTGGGAGCTTTTTTCCTATTCCAGTTTGCCCCCAGACAGATCATCTCCATTTTCGGCGACGGAAGCGAAGAATATTTCCGTTTTGCAGTGAACTATTTCCGCATATTCCTGTTCTTCACTTTCCTGAATTGTATGCAGCCTATTACTTCCAATTTCTTTACTGCCATCGGCAAGCCGAAGCGGGGTATGTTCCTGTCTCTGACCCGACAGATCCTGTTCCTTCTCCCTCTGCTTTTGATCCTGCCGCTGATTTTCGGAATTGACGGACTCATGTATGCCGGCCCCATTGCAGATTTCGCCGCCGGCATGGTAGCCATTATTCTGATCGTCAAAGAGCTGTGCCGGGAAGAATACCAATAGGAATGAAAGGGTCTGTAAAATAAGTCCTTAAAATTTCATTTCCAGGCCTCTCTAAGACGCTCCACCGCTGTACGGATCTGGGATTCTGTAAGATTCGCATATCCCATCAGAATCGTGGCATTCCCGCTCCCCTTCATTGGCCGGATATAATACTCCGACAGTCCGTATACTTTGACCTTCGCTTCGGCTGCCTGGCTGATGATCTCTTTCTCCGTCATTCCATTTTTAAATCTCACCAGGATGTGAACCCCAGCCCGGTCGCCGGAAACCTCACAGATGGAAGAAAGCTTTTTCATTTCCTCCATCAGCACATCATGCTTTCCTTTATATACTGCACGCATCCGGTTCAGATGCCGTTCAAAATAGCCTCCCCGGATAAACTCCTCCAGGATCCGCTGATCAATGCGGGACACGGTGGAGGAAATAAAGCTGCCGTACTGACGATACACTTCCATCAGACGCTTGGGCAGAACCATATAGCTGACACGGATCGCAGGAGCGATGGATTTGGAAAAGGTACCTATGTAGATCACCTTTCCATTTTTGTCATAGCCCTGCAATGCCGGTATCGGTTTTCCCACATACCGGAATTCACTGTCATAATCATCCTCAATAATATAACGGTTCTCTGATGCATCCGCCCAGGCCAGAAGCTCCATCCTTCGTTTCATCGGCATAACAATTCCCAGCGGATACTGATGAGACGGCATGACATAGACGATATCTGCCCGGCTTTCCTTCAGTTTCTCCACATCCATCCCGTTCTTATCCATATTGACGGTCGTAACCGAAAAGCCCAGGCCTTCGAACATCCGGTATGCCTGCTTATAGGTCGGATTTTCCATTGCCACCAGATAATCATTTCCAAGAAAGCTTCGAAGAAGCATCAGCAGATAGTCATTTCCTGCACCAATAATCACCTGCTCTGCCGTACACTTCACCCCTCTGGACTGATACAGATAATTGCAGATTGCCTCCCGAAGCTTCGGATCCCCCCGGGAATCCCCCAGCTGAAACATATCCTTCTTGTCATCCATCAGCGTGTTCTTCGTAATTTTTCTCCAGGTATTAAAAGGAAAATGCTCCAGATCGATCCCATTGGGAGAAAAATCAAACTCATACTCCACCTTCTTTAACGGTGCTTCCCTCTGAATCGGAGCCTGCAGCGGCAGACTGCTGCACAAAGCTTCGATCTCACACACATAATATCCTCTGTATGGTACCGATTCAATATATCCCTCAGACAGAAGCTGTTCGTATGCCAGCTCCACCGTGCTTCTGCTCACCTGCAGAAATACAGAAAGAGAGCGGGTCGAAGGCAGCTTCTCTTTTGACTGGATCTTCCCGCTCTGAATGTCTCTCTTAATGTAATTGTATATTTGCTCATAGAGTGGTGTTTTGCTCTGAACATCCAACTCCATCGTAAGCTCATTCATACAGCGTACACCTTTATCCTGTTTCTTTTATATCACATGGTTATGCTTTCGGAAGCTTGAAAGAGCTCTTCAGAGAAACAATCCGGTTAAACACAAGGGCATCCGGCCTGGAATCCTTTGCATCCACGCAGAAATAGCCCTGACGTACAAACTGGAAGCGTTCGTAAGCCTCTGCTCCCCTGATCGCCGGTTCAATATAACAGTCCTTCAGCACCGTAAGAGAATTAGGATTCAGATTCAGACTTCCGTCCTCATTGTAAACCCCCTTCTCCTCATCAATGATATTCTCATACAGCCGTACCTCTGCCTTTACCGCATAGGGGGCAGGGACCCAGTGAATGGTTCCCTTAACCTTTCTCCCCGTAAAGCCGGAACCGCTCTTCGTCTCCGGATCATAGGTACAGTGTACCACGGTTACCTTTCCGTTCTCATCCTTCTCAAAGCCGGTACATTTCACGAAATATGCCTGCATCAGACGCACTTCATTGCCCGGGAACAGACGGAAATATTTTTTCGGAGGCTCCTCCATGAAATCTTCACGGTCTATATACAGTTCTCTGCAGAATGGTACCGTACGGGTTCCCAGTTCCTCATTCTCCAGATTATTCACCACCGTAAGCTCCTCTACCTGTCCTTCCGGATAATTGTCGATCACCAGCTTAATCGGATCCAGAGCAGCCATGATACGGGGCTTTTTCAGCTTCAGATCCTCACGGATACAGTATTCAAGCATTGCATAATCCACAGAGCTCTGGCTCTTGCTCACGCCGCACAGCTCCACAAACATCTTAATGGATTCCGGTGTAAAGCCCCTGCGGCGGAGCGCCGCAATCGACACGAGACGCGGGTCATCCCAGCCATCCACAATGCCTTCTTCCACCAGCTTCTTGATATACCGTTTTCCGGTCACCACATTGGTCAGATACAGCTTGGCAAACTCGATCTGCTTCGGCGGATGAGGAAATTCACATTCCCGAACTACCCAGTCATACAGCGGACGGTGATCCTCAAACTCCAACGTACAGATGGAGTGGGTGATTCCTTCTATCGCATCCTCAATAGGATGTGCAAAATCATACATCGGATAAATACACCAGTTATCTCCGGTTCTGTGATGACTCATATGTGCCACACGATAAATAACAGGATCTCTCATGTTAATATTCGGGGAAGCCATATCGATCTTGGCCCGGAGCACCTTCTCACCATCCGCGTATCTGCCGTTCTTCATATTCTCAAAAAGCTCCAGATTCTCTTCCACACTCCGGTCGCGATACGGGCTGTTCTTTCCCGGCTCCTTTAACGTTCCACGGTATTCCCGTATCTCATCGGCAGAAAGATCACACACATATGCCTTGCCCTTCTTGATCAGAAGCACAGCGCATTCATACATCTTCTGGAAATAGTCAGATGCAAAGAACAGACGGTCTTCCCAGTCCGCTCCCAGCCACTCAATGTCCTTCTTAATGGATTCCACAAACTCCACCTTCTCCTTCGTGGGGTTTGTATCATCAAAACGCATGTTAAATTTTCCCTGATATTTCTGAGCAAGCCCATAATTCAACAGGATGGACTTGGCATGTCCGATATGGAGATATCCGTTGGGTTCCGGCGGAAAGCGGGTATGGACCGTATCATATACCCCTTCCTCCAGATCCTTGTCTATAATCTGTTCAATAAAATTCTTGGACACAACTTCCTTTTCCATCGTGTTCCTCCTCACAGTTCGTCATATAGTAATCCCCATGATATCACATATGGGCATATTTGTAAAAAATAATTTTAAAAATAAGCATTAAAAATCATCTTACTTTTTCTTACTGAATACCTTTGTCTTGAGCAGATCCACGATACAGCCCACAAAGCCGCCAATCACGGCACCGATCAGAGAACCAAGTATCACATTGTCAAATACCATTCCGACAAACACACCGACTGTAGCGCCGAAAATCAAACCGGTCAGCATAGGCGTCTGTTCATTCCGCTTCTTTGCTGTCGTCACCTCCGGCTCATCCTTCTTTCGGATCCGCTTCTGCTTCGGCTGACTTCTCTGAACCATCTTCACATAATTGCTGCGTCCCCGGGAGCTTCTTGAAGATTTCTTATTGTTTCCCATAACTCATTCTCCTTTAAGTCCAATCTATATAATCTCTTCCATCACACGATAAAGATTCATATCCAGTCCTTTCTTCATCTGAAGAGCTTCCTGTATATCATAATCCACGATCTTATTGTCTTTCATGGCTACCACACGGTTTCCAATTCCCTGAGCCAGCAGATGCACCGCATAATTTCCCATCTCACTTGCGACCACGCGATCACGCAGTGTGGGACTTCCTCCCCTCTGAACATGCCCGAGAATCGACGCACGGGTATCAATTCCGGTAAGGCTCTGAATATCTCTTGCCATACGCTCCGTCTCTCCGACCCCTTCGGACACCATAATAATATAATGATGCTTGCCGCGTTCCATCGCATGGAAAATCCGCTCACAGATCTGGTTGATGTCCAGCGGAGCTTCCTCCGTTACAATGGCCACTGCGCCACAGGCAACCCCGGTATTCAGCGCCATATGGCCTGCATGTCTGCCCATAACCTCAACGACCGTACAGCGCAGATGGGACTGCGAGGTATCATTCAACCGGTCAACAGCCTCCACAATCGTATTCATTGCAGTATCAAATCCGATCGTATATTCCGTACAGGCAATATCGTTATCAATGGTTCCCGGGATACCGATGCACGGCAGTCCGAGCTCTGACAGGTATCTTGCTCCGTTGTAGGAACCGTCGCCTCCGATTACAACCAGACCGTCCATACCGGCCTCCAGGGCATTCTGGTACGCGATCTCTCTGTATTTTGCTTCATAAAATTCCTTACAGCGGGCAGTAAACAGGATGGTTCCGCCCTTCTTCAGGATATTGGACACGGACGCCGAATCCATGATTTTGTAATTTTTCTCCAGAAGTCCGTTATAACCCTTGATAATTCCCATAGGAATCATATCATTATGCAGCGCCGTCCGGACAACTGCACGGATCGCATCATTCATTCCCGGCGCATCTCCGCCGCTCGTCAGAATTCCGATACATTTCTTTCCATCAATCATAATAAGCACCTCATTTATCATTCTGTATGATAATCAAATGAATCTATTTAAAAAGATAGCATTTTTCATGTGTGAAGTCAATGAAACGTCAGGAAAAACATGACATTCCCAATATCTCTGGACTTTTTTTGGTAATATGATATTATATAATAATATAGAACTTTTACTAAAAGGAGGGCAACCGTATGTCCCAACTCATTAATCCCAACAGTGTCGTTCCCATGTATAAGCAGGTGCTTAACATTCTCAATGAAAAAATTTCTTCCGGCGAATTAAAGCCCGGAGACAAGCTCCCATCAGAGGCTGCTCTTATTAAAGAGTACGGAGTCAGCCGGATTACCATACGGGCAGCAATTACGGAACTGGTGGAGGAAGGCATACTGGCACGTTCTCAGGGCAAAGGCACCTTTGTATCAGAACCCAAGACCAGCTACCGTGCCAACGATCTGGTGGGCTTCTCAAAAGCCTGTATTATGGAAGGAAAAACCCCTTCTACCAAAGTGTTAAGCGTTGAGCTGGTATATCCTACCCAAAAGCAAATGAATTACTTCGGTATCACAGAAAATGAAAAGCTTATTTGTACCAAGCGTCTTCGATATGTAAATGATAACCCTACCCTGATTGAAATCAATCATTATCCTTCACGCTTTTCATTCCTCCTGGAAGAAAACCTGGAGGGTTCCCTTTTTGACCTGCTTCAGAACAAATACCATATCCAGATTGTAAATGACATGCGTTCTCTGGAAATATGCTATCCGACAAAAGAAGAGATGGGACTACTGAATCTTAAAAAAAGCACCCCTCTCTTACTGTTTAAAGACAACCAGAAAGATGCCTCCGGAAATCCGCTTTTTCTTTCCAAACAGCTCTATAATACGGAACATTTGAAATTCTATTTCTGATACAGAAGAGGAAACTGTATTCTATAAAAGAGATTACAGTTTCCTCTTTTTTTGTTCCTACATGCTGCAATTGGAAGCAGATGCTTCTTCCTGCATAATCATGTGCTCTATCACCCAGGCAACACCATCTTCATCATTTGTCGGCGCAATATAATCCGCGGCTTCCTTTACCGGTTCCTGCGCATTTCCCATGGCCACCCCCAAGCCTGCATATACAAGCATGGAGCGATCATTAAATCCATCTCCGAAGGCCGCCATTTCTTTTCGTTCTATTCCCACATGGGCAAGAAGACGTTCCAACGACTGCGCTTTATCAATCCCCTCAGGCATAATCTCTAGGAAATATGGTTCTGAGCGGAGAATAGAATATCTGCTTCCCAGTTCCATTTTCAGCTGCTCCTCTACCCTGGCCAGATAATCTCCATCCGCCACCATCAGACACTTCGTTACCGGGAAATTCACATAAGAAGAAAAATCTTCAATTTTTTGAATGGGCATTTTGTTGATGAACGATTCCTTCTGTGCATAAATATTCTCCGGGGTCTCTGTTACAATGTGATCCCCTTCATAGGTCAGGATACCGACATCATGTTCCTTCGCTTTCTCTCCCAACAGCTTCGGCACTCCGGATGGAAGTTCCTTCTGATAGATCACCTCATTTTTCTCACAGCTTATAATCTGACCGCCGTTAAAGGAAAGAATATATCCGCCATAAGTATCCAGGTGCAGTTCTCTGGCAAGGGGAATGATTCCATAAGTAGGGCGTCCCGATGCAAGCACTACAGTTCCCCCATGTTCCATATAGTCTGTTAACGCCTTTTTGGTTCTTTCTGTAACCTTCTTCTCAGAATTTGTCAGTGTACCGTCAAGATCCAGGACCACCATATGATAATCCATCTTTATATTCCTCTCTTTCCTCTTCGTATATCAAACAAGCTCCCGCCGCCGGCAGGAGCTTGTTTTAAATGTCCTTTTTCTTAGTATTCCATCTGACGATAGTATCTTCTGGTTGTCAGCGGATGATTTCTTTCTTTCTCCAGATGGCAGCTCAGTCTCTCTGTAATCGCGTACATGATCATCGGAGAAACGATCTTGCGATACTCTGCTTCTGTAAACGGAAGTTCAACTTCTTTTGTATCAAATATATTGATAACTCTGGTAATCTTCTTGCTGAAATCCAGAACACGATCCATCAGCGGCCTGGTCTCATCTTCTCCATAGAAAAGAATCAGGCTGGTATCTTCTTCCACGAGTTCCAGGGTGCCATGGAAATATTCTGCCGCATGGATAGATTTTGTTTTGATCCACTGCATTTCTTCCAGAATACACATTGCGTAGTCATAGGCTTCTCCCCACAGCATACCGGAACCAATAACCATATGGTAATCGGTGTCCTTATGCTCTGCTGCCATTTTTGCGCAGCGATCCTCATACTGCTCTTTTGCCTTAATAAGATAAGGCACGATTCTGGAATACTGATCCATAAATTCCTCATACTTGTCAAACTGTCCTGCATTTTTCAGGAATCTTGCCAGCAGCGTGATCATATATGTATAGATTGCTTCACATAAGCAGTCATCCTCGGCAAAGCTGAACAGCTTATAATCCGCGTATTCACAAACCGGAGTATTGTCATTGGATACATAAACGACGGTTCTTGCTCCTGCTTCTTTACAATACTTGGCAGCTGCTACGATCTCCTTGGTATTTCCGCTTCTGGTAGAAAATACACATACAGAGTCTTTAGAGAATTTCCTGTGTCCTGCTGCCATAAATTCTGCAGCAATTACACTGTATGTTTCAAGATCAGAAGCAGTATCCAGCCAGTATTTCATAGGGAGTGAATGCGCATAAGTACCGCCGCATCCAATGAAGAAAATATTGCTGTAACCTTCTTCGCAGATCTTATCAACAGCAGCCTCAATCTGCGGACGAAGAGCAATTGCATCCCCTACTACCTTCTCATAACGTGGAACATCAAAATTAAACATGTATAACATCCTCCTTTATATTATAATTCATTTCTACATGTATTATAACATTATATTACATCATGTTTAATTATTTGTAAAGACATTTTTTTGCTTTCATCTTTTAAATGAAGCCTGTATTCGAATTTCTGTTCTATCTGTTCTTGTATAGCTTTCCGTATATTCAACAACCTCTCCTTTCTTTGTTTTTCCACAAAATTCAAATCGGTATACTGGCTGTCCCACTTCCAATTCCAGATAATTCGCCACATAATCATCTGCTGGTACCACACACATAGTTTGAGGCCCTTTCTTTACACCAAAACCCTTTGCCTCCATATAAGAATAAAGAGATACATGAGCAAAATCCCTTTTGTCTACTTCCGGAAAATATTTCAGGGGCAAGTATGTAAGTTCTACAGCATATGGAATTCCATTTCCCATCCGGATTCTATATAGCCCGTATATTTCATCCGGTTCTTCCAACTGAAGCCTCTTCTTCAAAAGGGAAGTCATTGGCACCTCCCCTTTTGCTATTACCCTGTTTTCAATATGAATTCCCTGGCGTTTCATCACTTCTGAAAAACTTCTGCCATCAGAGGAAAGCACCCCCAATGCCGTTTTTTCATGAATACGTTTCTGTACAAACGTTCCTTTTCCCTGAATACGGTATATATAACCATCCTCAGCTAATTCCTTCAACACGGACTTAACAGCCATCCTGCTGATTCCATACTCTTCTGCCATTTCTCTTTCACTTGGCAATGCAGATCCGGGAAGATAAGTACCATTCTCCAAAAAGCTCCTAATCTGCTGAGACATCCGGATCTTTTTCATTTCAGTTTCTTCATTTTTCTGTTTCATAAAATCCCCCCTCAATTTTTATCTGCTTCAGAAGCCACAAACAAAAAACGATCTGAACGAAATAATTGCTCATGATAGTCAAACAATATCCCGGAAGCATCATACGAATAGCCCTGCAGTAAAACCAGTGGTTCCAAAAGCTCTACTTCCAGTATTTTCGATTCTTCACTTCCCGCATAAAATATATCCAGCATCTGGTTTGCATATACCGGGCCTTTTCCCATAGACCTTCCACACGCATATATCTGCTCTGTTCCGCTCAAATCACAACTATACAATCTATCCTTTGGTAAAAGCCAGCGTTCCAGACACAGCGGCTGTCCATCCGCTTCTGCACAACGTTTGATCTCTATTAATTCCTGTCCTTTATTTAACTGCAGTTTTTCTGCCTCCTCCTCCTGCAGCACCAATTGAGACACGAGGACGTTTTTCCATACAATCACTTTATTTTTAATACAGTCTTCCATATCCATAAGTTTACTGACACAGATTTGGTATCTCGGCTCCGCCACGGTATAACCACATCGACTATTTACTTTTAACATCCCTGCATTTATCATTCGGCGCAGTGCTTTTCTTATTGTATTCCTCTGTATGCCATATATTTGTGCCAGTTCTCTCTCTCCCGGCAAAATTTGTCCCGGCTGATAATCTCCTTCTTCTATCTTTATTCTCAGATCCTGAGCAACTCTTTCATCAAGATTCAGTAATTTATGCCTCATAATCCTCCTTTTCTGCCAGTCTCTCACCCATCTGGTCTTCTTTTTTATCTGGTATATTTTTTTGTTTAATTGATTATATACCAATCAATTGTTAGTTACATTCATATTCTATCATTTATGTGCACTTATTACTATGCTTTTTTATGTTTTATGCACAAAAAAAGTGGTTCCTTTTCACCTGTATTGTAAACCACTTTTCCTTTTGGTATATTTATTTTTGTAATTGGTATAATTAATTTCCAGAATAAGGAGGATATAAACATGTACAATTTTGACAAAAATGCGTATGACGCTCAAGCAAAGGCTGTTCTTGATCTTCTCCCGGTAATTGAAAAAACCTGTGACGAAATTAACCTGACAGATTATGAAAACATTTTGCTTCTCGGCGTAGGAGGAACTTACCTTGAATGGCAATCTGTTGCTGCCTGCATTCATCACAAAACCAATTATCCCATTTATGTGGAAAATGCTGCTGAACTTTTGATCAAAAAAGATATAAATTACTTATCCAATAAAACTTTAGTAATCACCTCTTCAGTGTCTGGTGATACCAAAGAGATTCTAGAAGGTGTTCGTTTCTGTCTGAATAGAGGGCTTAAAATTGTCGGATTTACCAAAAACACTGAAACTCCTCTCGGGAAACTTTTAGATCACTTTCTTGCATTGGATACTCACTTCTGTGAAAATTTTTATATTGAATATTACACGTTTCTTCTCTGCCTTCTATCTAAAGCAGGACAGTGCACAGGATATGAAGCATGGAAAGAGCAGCTTCCAAAAGTATACGATGAACTTCTGAATATTTACGAAACATCGGATCTTTCCATGAAAGAACTCGTACATAAATATCACAAGGCACCTTACAGTCTCTGGGTTGGCTCCGGACCGATCATGTGGTATTGTGTTGAGATGGTGTCCATGTGCTTATTGGAAGAAATGCAATGGATACGCGTACGTCCGGTAACATCCGAGCACTTTTTCCATGGTACGATTGAAATGGTCGAAGACGGTGTCCCTGTATTCCTTGTAAAAGGAATTGATGAGTATCGTGCTCTGGATCAGAGAGTAGACGATTTTCTCAAAAACTATAATGTCACTGACAGTGCTGTGATTCTGGACATGGCAAAATATCCCATCCACTGTCTGGAGAATGAATTTTCTGACATTGGTGCAGTTCTTGCATTCTGTGTCACAATTCTTGATCGTATTCCAAAATACTATGAGTTCTACACAGGACATTCACTTGCTTTCCGTCGGTATTACCGTCAGCTGGATTATTAATCTTTCATTTTGGTGTGACCGGGAGGTTTTCCCTCCCGGTTAAAAGGAGCTTCTCATATGATCTGTGGATTACTTTCTGTCATTGCAGCCTCCATTCTTTTTGGTTTTCTTCCCGGTATTATAAAAATACTTCAAAGCAATGGTCTTCCTGACACGATTTTAGTCGGAATGAATTTTACCTTCAGCTTTCTTTTTTATGCCATCATTACAACGATACAGCGGAAGAAAATCCAGCACCTTTCGTCAAAATCTTCTTTATTCTTTATGCTGTTTTCAGGCTTAATCGGCATGGGCTTAGTATCTTCCCTCCTTACTTCCTCTTATCATTACATACCCACGGGAACCGCTACCCTCATCCACTTTACTTATCCGGTCATTGTCACATTGCTGATGATTTTTTTATTCCATGAGTCCTTTTCTCTGCGTATATTGGCTGCATGCATTTTATCCATATGTGGTATGATGTTCATCACAGATTTTTCTTTTTCTTCCAATGGCTATGGCATCCTGTTATCTTTTTTATCCGGCATTTTTTACGCCCTGTACATTATCATGAATGATAAAGCCAATTTTTCACATCTGCATCTTGGACTCAAAATGATGTGCCAATCCCTCGGAGCCATTCTTCTATCCGCAGTGCAGATAATATTTCTCCCAGTTAATCCCTTTTCTTTCTCCCCTATACACTTTTTTCTCATAGCAGTCTGTGGATTAATCAATGGAAGTGCCTTTCTTCTTCTCACATACGGCATCAAAAAGATCGGTTCTTCCAAAGCCGCATTTGCCTGCATGCTGGAGCCGGTAACCAGTGTGCTTTGCGGAGTTCTCTTCTTTCATGACCGGTTGAAACTCAGCACACTCACAGGAATCCTTCTGATCCTTATTTCGATGATAATGGTGCAGCAGAAAAAAAGCATTTAAAAAACGGCAAATCCAGGTTGGATTCACCGCTTTTGAAATATTATGATATCAAAGGTAAAGCTTTAAATGGTTTGTACAAAAAATCTGCTTTGACATTGACATGGGATTTCCTTCAATGTCCATCTGCTGATCCCTGATCAGCAACATAGGAGTACCTGATTCCACATTTAGCAATTTACTCTCTTCATCAGAAGACACACATGCTTCAACAGTACGTTTCTGTTCTCCCAGAATATTCCCATACAAATGCTCCACAAGTTCTGTCACAGACATGGTAAGATCCCCGGATAATAGCTTGCTGTATTTCGGATGATAATACAGATTTTCTATCACCGTTGCCTTTCGATCAACAAACCGCAAACGTCGGATCGTTACTACCGGTTCCATAACGTCTACATTAAAAAAACGCATACAGCGCACCGGCGCCATCATCATTCCGCTTTCGATCACAATATTCTTTGCTTCCTTTCCTGCCAAATGACAGGAGCGGGTAAACCCGATATCTCCCTGACCGGATATAACTGCCTGAGAAGGAGCCACAAACGTTCCTCTTCCGTGAGAACGCACAAGAATTCCATTATCCGTCAGCTCAGAAATCGCTTTCCGAATAGTAATTCTACTTACAGCAAATTCCTCCATCAGCATAGCTTCTGAAGGAATTCTCTCATTCTCTTTCCACTCATGGGATTCTATTCTGCCATATAAAATATCTGCAACCTGCCTGTATAAAGGCTGTACACTATTGGGGTTGACGAAAGAGCTCATATGATTTCTTCCTTTTCTAATAAATAACAAATTATACGTAGTTATTATACATCATATTACCGTTTCTTTCCAGCCTTTCACAGCAACTTTTTAATCTCCCATAACAGTCACTGTAATTCCTCTTTCCTGCGGACCATCAAATTCGCAAAAATATATTTCCTGTGCAAAACGACGCTTTAATTCCCCCTCAATCACATTAAAAATACAGTGATTTCCACATAACAGGCTCTTCAAATGTCCCGGAGCATTATTTGCCATCGCACCATAAGACATCAAAAACCTCGCGTGGTTATAATCACCATCATCAGGTGCAAGGCGGGCAAGGAAATTTTTAAAATCATCCTCAAGACATTCCAACGCTTCATTTACGGTAATTCCAGTTGTCGTATGATTGGTAATAACAAATACCACTCCATTTTTTATTCCACTTTTTCTTACCAGTTCCTCAACCTTTTCAGTAATCAAAATGAACTGATTATATTCTGTTGTCTGTATCGTAAATGTCTGTACACTAGTCATTTACCCATCTCATCTCCTTTTCAAACCCCATAAATTCCAGCGCATTTTTGCCAAGAATGTTTTCCAGTGTAGATTCTCTGTAATTTAATGCACGTATTGCATTAACCTGACGTATCTGTTCCAGCCCCGGATCTCCGGATCCAAACATTACCTGATGCCGGAAGCCGCGATCAATCCACTTCGGTCCCATATCCACTTCAAACATCTGATGATACATCTGTCTGGAATCATCCAGATAAATGATAGAAGTATCTGTGTAAATATTCCGATAGCGCAGCATCAGCATACACACTTCCCTGTTCCATGGCCATCCAAACCGTGTAAGGCATATTCTAAGTTTCGGATATCTAAGTGCCGTCTCTTCCCATAACATGGGATGCGCATATGTTGTAAGCAATCCCGGATAAGGAGAGCAGCCGCAATCTGAAATAATTGGCCTGTCATATTTTAAGCACACTTCAAACAGCGGTTTCATATAGGCTTCTTTTGGATTAAAATCCTGAAGTGCCGGAAAAATATACAAACCTTTTAATCCCAGTCTTGTGAATGCATCTTCCAGTACCTCTGCTGCATCCTCTCTTCGGGGATCCACACTGGCAAATCCGATAAATCGATCCGGATATTTTTCCTCCAGTGTTTTCACTTCTTCATTTGTGTTAAGCCATCTTCCCCGCGTCGTTGTTAAATCCAGCGGGCTTAACACACATCGGTCTATTTTTGCACAATCCAAACGTGCAAACTGAGAAGCCATAGAACCCACGCCACTGTGATATAGACCTGTGATCTCAATTGCAAATCGCTCCTTTTCTTCTGTATCACATACATCAGAAAACAAATATGGATGTGTATTGATGTCGATCGTCAATCCCATAAAAATTCTCCACCCTTCTCTTTTCTATCCTTTACAAATATTTTTTCAATGTATCAAAAGCAGTTCTGGTTGCCTCTTCCGGCCTCGGCCACCAGGAACTGTCACCTATTTCCAGAGTCACGTAACCATCATATCCGTAGAGATCCATAAATTCCAGATGCTCCGCTATCGGTGTTGTCCCCAGCCCAAGCGGAACGTGTCCAGACGGATTTCCATCTGTCAAATGCAAATGACAGATACGGTTTTTAAATTCTTCAAAAAAATCTTTCAATGTATTGTGAAATACCCTCATAGGAACAGTATCTACACATAACTTAAAATTGGGATGAACCACTTCATCCATCATTCGTTTCGTTGTCGGCAGATTATATACCAGATTACACTCCATAGTCTGCAGTATTTCAAATGCAAGCGTAATCCCTGCTTTTTGTGCCCGATCAGCCATTTGATACAACCCGTCTACCGATCGTTTCCATGCTTCTTCTACCGGCTGATCATAATCTCCCCAGCCAGAGCAGCAAAGCATTTTATCTGCTCCTGCTTCTGCTGCCATATCAATATACTTAAAAAAATAGTCCAGACTAAATTTACGAAGTTCCCGATTGGACGCAGCTATATTATGCGGATACATTACCTGTTCTGGCGTAAAGCATACAATACGCATATTTCTTCGTTCTACTTCTCTGCGCACAGCTGCTGCATCTGAAAGGGAAGAAATATAATTATTTAAATGAGGCGCCCCTGCCCAAAGCTCGAAATTCTTGACTCCCATTCGTTCTATGGAATCTAAAAAGTAAGAAAATGTATATCGCTGATAAACCATATTCATCGCAGCAAACTGTTCTATTTTCATCTCTAATCCCTCATAATCCTGATACAGGGCCTGCCTGAGCAGGCCCTGTATCAATAATTTCTTATTTATTCAAGTCCTACTTCTTCCTCTGTATAATAACCAGAATCGAATACCAATTCCTGCATATTATCATTGGTAAGTACCAGGGACGGAACCTTGGTTGCAGTCACTTCTTTTACCCCATTATCATAGGTAGTAAATTCCACATCGCTTAAGTCAGGCTCTTCTCCCTTTATAAGACAGTCAATGATATCGGATGCATGTTTCGAAAGCTGACGGATATCTTTATAAATCGTCATACTCTGGTCTCCTGCATGAATCGATTTCAATGCAGATATGGTGCAATCCATTCCGGTAATTACAGGCATAGGCATATCTTCTACTCCATAACCAACAGATTTCAATGCAGAAATGGCCCCTGCTGCCAGATCATCATTCTGAGTAAGAACTGCATCTATATGCTTATCTGTATAATATGTAGATAACAGAGTGTCCATACGGCTCTGTGCTTTTGTTGCACTCCATTCAGCAATCGCGCAGGTGTCATAATCTGTCTGACCAGACACTACAACCAACTTTCCAGACTCAATGTAAGGTGTCAATACTTCCTCAGCGCCGCTCCAGAACAGCTTAGCAGATGCATCACCAAAGTCTCCGCCGAATAATTCAATATTAAAACTCTTATCACTATTCTCTACACCCAGTGTATCGATAATAAATTGTGCCTGCTGTCTTCCGATCCCCACCAGATCATCGGTTACAAAATAATCAATGTATGGTGTGTTCAACACATTTGCATCATATGCAATAACCGGGATTCCAGCATCATGACATTCTTCAACAGCCTTTGTCAGTGCACCTCCATCCCATGGAGAAATGATAATCCCATCCACTCCGCTGGTGATCATGTTCTCAATAATATTAACCTGCGTAGCTGCATCGCCCTTTGCAAACTGTACATCAACATTGTATCCTTTTTCTTCCAGGAATGCCGTCATATATTCCTGGTCTTTCAGACAACGCGCCAGTTCCTGGGTCGGAAGAGTAATTCCTATGGTCTTCTTTTCTCCGGAATCCGCTTTTTCCTCAGATGCACTTGCCGAGGAATCTCCACCATTGGATGAATCAGATGCGCTGTCGGAAGAGCCGCATGCTGCAAGGCTGAATACCATAGCAGCTGTCAAAAGTAATGCTACAAGCTTTTTCATGTTTTTCCCTCCTAATTGTTTTTTGCTTTGTTTTTAAGATATATATCGAAAGTCACAGCCAACAAAAGGATGCAACCTTTGATAACCTGCTGTAAATCAGTTCCAAGTCCCAGAATGGACATTCCATTATTAAGAATTGCCATAACACACGCACCCAGCACGGCACCCATAACGCTACCTGTTGCTCCGGCAACGCCTCCGATTGTACATGCCGCAATAGCATCCAGCTCATATCCTGTTCCTGCCTTTGGAGTTGCCGCATTTAATCGTCCTGTAACGGCCAAGCCTGCAACAGTGGCCATTAATGCTGAATTTACATACACGATAAACATCATCCATTGTGTACGTACACCAGAGAGCTTTGCTGCATTTGGATTTCCTCCCATCATGTAAATATGGCGCCCTATTGTTGTTTTTCCCGCAATAAAAGAGTAGATGAGTGTCAGCGCCGCCATTACGATAAGAATAAACGGAACACCATTATACGCAGAAAGGCTGAACAGAATAAATGCTGTTACTGCAATAATGCAAACAAGCTTGATGGTCATGATAGAAACCGGTGATACGATAAATCCATGCTTCTGACGATTTTTACGTTTGTTCAGTTCAGATAAAATCAGTGCAGCAGAGGTTAAAACAAAAACCACCATGCAAAATACATTCAAATTCCCAACCTTTACGTTTCTCGCCACAAATCCATTGGCAAAAAACTGGAAGCCTTCACTGAAAGGAGAAAGTGTCTGACCACCCAGAATCAGCTGACACAAGCCTCTGCATACCAGTTCTCCTGCAAGAGTCGCAATAAACGGAGGCACTTTCAAAAACGCAATAAATCCTGCCTGAACTCCACCCACAATAATTCCGGTGAGCAGCGTCATTACAACTGCCACGCTGGTAGGAATATTGTAATTCAATGTCAGCACAGCCATAACTGCCCCGGAAAGACCCACAACAGACCCCACTGACAGGTCCACATTTCCTCCGGTCAGCATACAGAAAAACATTCCTATTGCCAAAATAATCTCAAAGCTGTTCTGCATAAAAATGTTGCTGATATTCATTGGCCGGAACAATGTGCCTTTTGTCAGAACACCAAATACAATCGTAATAACCACTAACGCAATAACCATGCCCATCTGACGGAGATTCCCTCCAAACAGACTTCTCTTTCCTTCTTTCATTTCTGTTATGCCCCCTTGCTCATAATAATCTTCATCGTATTTACCTGTGTAATATCCTGACCTTCCAGTTCTCCTGCAACTTCTCCTTCGTTCAGTACATATACCCTGTCACACATACCAAGAATTTCCGGCATATCAGAAGAAATAAATATTACTGATTTACCCTTCGCTACCAATTCATTTACAATTTCATATATTTCATATTTCGCACCCACATCGATACCTCTGGTGGGCTCGTCCAAAATCAGTACATCCGAATCGCATAATACCCATTTGCTCAAGATTACTTTTTGCTGATTTCCACCTGACAAATTGGAAATGGCCTGATCCACATCCCTGCATTTGATATGCAGCATCTCTTTACATCTGTTTGCAGCTGCTGTTTCTTCATTTTCATCGATACTTATTCCATGTACATATTTTTTCAGGCTGGGCAACGTAATATTTTTCGTAATCGACAAATTTGCAACTGCACCATAAGCGTGCCTGTCTTCTGAAACATACGCAATCTTTTGCTTTATTGCATCCGCAACATCATTAATGCGAATCTGCTTCCCTTCTTTATACAGTTCTCCGCTGATGTTTGTTCCATAACTTTTTCCAAAAACACTCATTGCCAGTTCGGTTCGTCCAGCCCCCATAAGTCCTGCAATCCCCAGAACTTCCCCTTTACGAACGTAGATATTAATATCCTTCAAAATCTGCTTCGATGCATCAATAGGACTATATACATTCCAATTACGGATCTCAAACATCTTATCCCCTCTGTGCGATTCCCTTGGCGGAAATCGATTGGTCATTTCCCGCCCAACCATCGCTTTTACAATATGGTCTTCCGTAATTTCATCCTTATTTGCATCCCAGGTAACAATCGTCTCACCATCCCTTAATATGGTAATGGAATTACATACCCGGCTGATTTCTCTAAGCTTATGCGTGATCAAAATTGAAGTGATACCTTCTTTTTGAAATACCTTAATCAATTCCAGAAGTTTGTCACTTTCTTCATCCGTCAGCGCCGCTGTCGGCTCATCCAGAATCAACAGTTTTACATCTTTGGAAATAGCTTTGCAGATTTCAACAAGCTGCTGTTTTCCAACTCCGATATCCTGTACAAGAGTTTCCGGGTCTTCTCTGAGTCCAACACGCTCCATAACTTCTTTTGCACGACGATTTGTCAATCCCCAATCAATCACGCCTCTGGTGCTGTTCTCATTTCCTGCAAATATATTCTCAGCAATAGAAAGCTGCGGAATCAGTGCAAGCTGCTGGTGAATAATTGCAATTCCTCTACTCTCGCTTTCCCGAATACTTTTAAATTTGCATTCTTCTCCCTCATAAAAGAGCTGCCCTTCATATTCTCCATATGGATAAACCCCACTGATAATATTCATCAACGTAGATTTTCCCGCGCCATTCTCTCCACATAAAACATGAACTTCACCACGCCTGACATTCAGATCCACACGTTTCAGCGCTGCAATATTTCCGAACTTTTTTATGACGCCTTTTGCCTGCAAAATGTAATCTTCTTCCATATGTTTCTCCTTTTCGTCTTTATTCACATTCCCGTTCCTTTATAAAATCTTCCACATCCTTACGATACATTGCCCCTTCCATTGGTCCTAATCTGGTTGCCTGAAGAGCTCCTGCCGCATTAGCCAGCTTCCCCGCCCTTTCCAGAGGCAGCCCCTCCAGAATACCTGTCAGGAATCCGGCGCAGAAGGAATCTCCACATCCTGTAGGATCAACTTCTTTAATGACAAAAGCATCTGCATGCAGTTTTTCTTTTCCGGAATAAATCTCACATCCATTTTTACCTCTTTTATATGCAACGATTTTTCCCTGTTCAGCCAGCAACGTGCACGCTTCTTCATCTGTATCCATTTCCATCATGCGGCTTGCCTCGCCTTCACTGGGAAACAAAATATTTGCCCGATCAACAAAAGGTGCCAGCATTTTTTTTACATCTGTATTCCACTCCGTAAAATTGGGATCCAGACTTACCAGCGTATCCTCATCTATACTTTCAAGAAGTTTTAAAAGAGCTCTCCTCCTCTTATCATCCGCACAGATCATAATAACTTCTCCGCTAAAATGAACGCACCTGGCCTTTTTTACCACTTCAGGATCAATATCATCCGGGCAAAACTCTATAGATACCGTATCGGCAAAGCTGGGAAGATACTCTCTCGTTCCATCTTCTTCATATCTCACAAACACTATCGTTGTATCTTTCTGAGGAATCGTACGGACATATGAGACATCCACTCCGTCTGCTTTTAGACGGTTCATTACTACATCCCCATATGTATCCTCTGCAGTGACTCCCAGGAAACAGCATCTTGCTCCCAGCCTGGCTGCTACATCCAGAAGAATACATGTATCTGCACTCGGGTATGGGCCGACAAAATCTCCAACCTCGCCAAATGTTACTCCTCTTTCTTTCCTCATTATTTCTACCATAGGGAAACCGACTGTCAGCAAATCATATTCTTTCTTCATTTTCCTTTTCCCTTTCTTTATATTTGTATTGTGTTGTCCTTAGTTGTCATGTATTGTCTTATGCTTATATTGGTATATTAAACTAATTTATGAATTTTGTAAATACCTTTTTTTGCAATTTTTACAAATCATTCTTGGTTCATGAATATTAGCTGTATCGAGTAGGAGGAAATTTCTCGTAACGAGAAATTTCCGACCTTTCACACCACCGTGCGTACCGTTCGGTACACGGCGGTTCAATCAACTTAACATTAAGCTTCGTCTTTCGACGTAGTAATCTAGCATGGAAACTAATCCGAATTGGGTTAGTCTTTCTTTTGTAGCTGATACCAAGTTTTATAAGGTTCTTCGCTCTGTTCTGTGGGGTTTTCCAATGCTTCCAGATACACATCCGCAAACGATATCTGATGTTGGCGTCAAGTTTCTCACATAAGCCTTTCATGCTTCCGATTTTAAAGTAATTAATCCAGCCCCGAATTAGCTCATTGAGCTTCTTGACTTTGTGGGCATTATTTACTCCCCAACTTCGACAAGTCAATTCTTTCATTCTTGCCTTGAATCTCTCTACAGCTTTGGCGTGTGGTTTTGCTCTGTATTCCTTGGCAAATGAGTCATAGTAGAATCCAAAGCCGAGATACTTTATACCTTTCGGCTTATCGATTTTGCTCTTGCTCGCATTCACTTTTAATCCGAGTTTCTCCTCTATATATCGGGTAATACTCCTCATTACTCGTTCTGCCGCCTGTCTGCTTCCAACCATAATGATACAGTCGTCTGCATACCGAACAAAATCAAGCCCCCTTGCTTCCAGCTCCTTATCCAGTTCATTGAATAACATCTCCATCTTTGATGGTTCGACCTATAATGGTCATCAGCTTTTCATGGTCTACAGTATCAAAGAACCTTTCCATGTCGATATCCACAATCCAGCTGTGCCCATCATTCAGCATTTCCAGTGCTTTGATAACCGCTTGCTGTGCACATCTGTTTGGACGAAAGCCATAACCGTGGTTATGAAACTGTTCCTTAATGATTTCGCCGTTTTCCGAAAGGTGTTTCTGCAACTCGATGTATTCCATTCCGTCAACGCCTGCTGCTCCTTTGTTTCTGACGACTTGCAGATATGCCGCGTTGAGGTTTTCGTTGCTTAATATCTGCTCCATGAGACTACTTGTGTCCATGCGTTGTTTCCTTTCTGCCCCTTTTGTCTTTGCCGCCTTTGACGTTATCGACAGACGTTTCTCTGGCTACGAGGTGGAACGTACTTCGACTGATTGATTGTTCACCCCTTCACTCCATTTCCATCCGTATTTCTGAGCCTCAAATGTGATTTCTGTACGTCGGACCAAGAGTTTGCCTACAGCTTCCTTCAGATTCTACCTTCGCGAGAGACACCCTTGCTGTTCAGCTATATACTTCCTCGTTGCTTAGGCGTATTCGGGACTTTCACCCGTTAGAGCGCGCCCATGGCGCGCAAACCAAAAAAATCCCGCACAGCGAATCTTCCTGCACGGGATTAAAAACCTCTTCATATATTCACTTTATATATTCATTTTCTCAGAATCCGACTCAACTATATTCCGTCTCTTTTTTGTCAGCGCATCCACCAGCACCGCAATGGCCCCGTCCCCGGTCACATTGCAGGCAGTTCCGAAACTGTCCTGTGCCAGATACAAAGCAATCATGAGGGAACAAAGCGTCTCATCAAAGCCAAGCATGCTGCTTAAAAGTCCAAGCGCAGCCATAACTGCTCCTCCCGGGACTCCCGGAGCCGCCACCATCGTAACCCCCAGCATAAGGATAAACGGAAGATATGTTCCAATAAATCCATGCTCCAGGCCAAAAATCATGCAGACAGCCAGAGAACAGCTGGTAAGCGTAATCGTCGAACCGGCCAGATG
>JALERW010000136.1 GCA_022763925.1 Lachnospiraceae bacterium | reverse complement strand
TCCCTACCCCAAAAAGAAGGTCTCCATCATCAGTGTCGCGATCGATGCTCCGGGCGATATTATCAGCGCCCTGTCAGGAAAGCTTGGAAAGCTTCCCGGTGTTTCTACCAAAACCGTTTACTCCAGGGTATGAATGGCCGGATACGGACGCCAGCCAGGAAGGAATGCAAACCATGAGCGAATACATAACCCCGGATATCCGGGCACTGATCGATCGGCTGGAGCAGGAACAGCTGCTCACAAAAGACGAATTTGTCCGTCTGATTTCCGGCCGAAGTAAAGCCGCCTCTGAATATCTTTTTGAAAAGGCACAAAGGATCCGGCAGCGAATCTACGGCCAGGATGTTTATATCCGCGGCCTGATTGAATTTACCAATTACTGCAGAAATGACTGTTATTACTGCGGCATCCGCCGAAGCAACGAAAAGGCTGAGCGCTACCGCCTGACTCAGGCACAGATTCTGAACTGCTGCCGGTTGGGCTATCAGCTGGGCTTCAGAACCTTTGTCCTGCAGGGCGGAGAGGATGCGGTCTGTTCCGATGTCTGGATGTCCGACCTCATCCGTCAGATCAAAAGGGAATTCCCGGACTGCGCTCTGACCCTTTCCGTAGGGGAGCGATGCCGCGATACCTATCAGACCTGGTTTGATGCCGGAGCCGACCGCTATCTTCTGCGGCATGAGACCGCAGACGATGCTCATTACCGGAAGCTTCATCCTGCCGGGCTGTCCCTTGAGAACCGCAAGCGGTGTCTTTACGATCTCAAAGACATCGGCTATCAGACCGGAAGCGGCTTTATGGTCGGCTCCCCGTATCAGACTGCAGACTGTCTGGCACAGGATCTGCTTTTTCTGCATAAGCTCCATCCTGAAATGGTCGGCATTGGTCCATTCATTCCGCATCACGACACTCCCTTCGCAGACCAGACTGCCGGAACACTGGAGCTGACCCTGTTTCTGCTGGGGATCCTGCGCCTGATGCTTCCCAATGCACTGCTTCCGGCCACAACCGCTCTCGGAACTATTTCCCCCAGGGGCCGCGAGCTTGGGCTTCTGGCCGGAGCCAATGTGGTCATGCCCAACCTTTCCCCTTCCGGTGTCCGCAAAAAATATCTGCTGTACGACAATAAGATCTGCACCGGCGACGAAGCCGCCGAATGCCGTCTCTGCCTGGAAAACCGGATCCGGTCCGTGGGCTATGAAATCGCGGTCAGCCGGGGTGACTACCGTCCCGGAAGCCCCTGAACCTATAAAGATAAAAAGAAAGAAGGAAATCCATATGTATGATCCCAAATCTCTCTGCGCCGATGATTTCATCAACGACGAAGAAATCCGTGAAACCCTGGCCTATGCCGATGCAAACAAAAACAATGTGGAGCTGATCGATCAGATCCTCAAGAAGGCGAAGCCTCAGAAAACATCCCGGGGTATCCACTGTGCCGGGCTTTCCCACCGGGAGGCATCCGTCCTCCTTGCCTGCGATATCCCCGAAAAGGTGGAAGAAATGTACGCCCTTGCCAGAGAAATCAAGCAGGCCTTCTATGGCAACCGGATCGTCATGTTCGCCCCTTTGTATCTTTCCAACTACTGCGTCAATGGCTGCCTTTACTGCCCGTACCACCTGAAAAACAAACATATTGCCCGCAAAAAGCTGACCCAGGAGGAGGTGGCCGCGGAGGTCATCGCCCTGCAGGACATGGGCCACAAACGCCTGGCCATCGAAGCCGGTGAGGATCCGGTAAACAATCCCATCGAATATATTCTGGAATGCATCAACACCATCTATTCCATCAAGCATAAAAACGGTGCCATCCGCCGGGTGAATGTCAATATCGCAGCCACCACCGTGGAAAATTACCGGAGGTTGAAGGATGCGGGCATCGGTACTTATATTTTATTCCAGGAAACCTACCACAAAGAAAGCTATTTAAAGCTTCACCCCACGGGTCCAAAGCATGACTACAACTATCATACGGAAGCCATGGACCGCGCCATGGAGGGCGGCATCGATGATGTGGGTCTCGGTGTTCTTTTTGGCCTTCAGCTGTACCGCTATGAATTTGCCGGACTTCTTATGCATGCCGAGCACCTGGAAGCCGTGCATGGCGTCGGCCCCCATACCATCAGCGTTCCCCGGGTAAAACGGGCTGATGACATTGATCCCTCCGCCTTTGACAACGGAATCTCGGATGATATTTTCGCAAAGCTCTGTGCCCTGATCCGCATCGCCGTTCCCTATACCGGTATGATCATTTCCACCAGGGAAAGCCAGGCCGTCCGGGAAAAGGTTCTGCCCCTGGGTGTTTCCCAGATCAGCGGAGCTTCCCGTACCTCCGTCGGAGGCTACAGCGAAAAGGAACGTCCCCACGACACCGAACAGTTCGATGTGTCCGACCAGCGTACCCTGGATGAAGTGGTGGAATGGCTGATGGAGCAGGGACATATTCCGTCCTTCTGTACAGCCTGCTACCGGGAAGGCCGCACCGGCGACCGCTTCATGAGCCTGTGCAAGACCGGACAGATCCAGAACTGCTGCCACCCCAATGCGCTGATGACCCTGAAGGAATACCTGATGGACTACGCCTCTTCCAATACCCGGAAAGTCGGGGACGCACTCATCGGGAAGGAACTGGAAAACATCCCCAATGAAAAGGTGCGCGCACTCGTGAAGAAAAATCTGGAGGCAATCGCTCAGGGGCAGAGAGATTTCCGGCTGTAACTGCTGCTCTCCCCTTATCATGCGCAAATGAAAGGAGTATTCGGCATGGGACTTAATGAAACTCCGGCTTCCGACCGTATCCACATCGGTATTTTCGGGAAACGAAACGCCGGCAAATCCAGTATTATCAATGCAATGACCAGCCAGGATCTTGCCATCGTCTCCGACATCGGAGGCACCACCACGGACCCGGTTTATAAATCCATGGAGCTTCTTCCGCTGGGGCCTGTCGTGCTGATTGACACTCCCGGCATTGACGATGAGGGACCCTTAGGCTCTCTCAGGGTAAAGAAAAGCTATCAGGTCCTGAACAAAACGGACATTGCCCTGCTGGTGACGGATCAGCCCAGGCTCTCGGCACAGGATCTGGCTCTTCTGGAACGTATCCGTTCCAAAAACATTCCCTGTGTGATTGCCTACAACAAATGCGACCGGTATCCGGAATTTTCTCCCTCAGGCAGCAGCGAGATCGCAGTCAGCGCCCAAAAGAACATCCGCATCCGGGAGCTTCGGGAGCTGATTGCCCGACAGTATCGTGCAGAAGATGAAAAGATGCGGATCGTGGCCGATCTTCTCCACCCCTCGGATTTTGTCGTACTTGTAGTTCCCATCGACAAAGCCGCTCCGAAGGGCCGCCTGATCCTTCCTCAGCAGCAGACGATCCGGGATGTTCTGGAAGCCGATGCAGCTGCCATCGTAGTCAAGGAATATGAACTGCGTCAGACCCTTTCAGAGCTTGGGAAAAAGCCCCGTATGGTCATTACAGACAGCCAGGTATTTGCCAAGGTTTCCGCCGATACTCCCACAGACATTTTGCTTACCTCCTTCTCCATCCTTATGGCGCGCTATAAGGGAGTTCTGGAACAGGCGGTTGCCGGTGTCACAGCAGTCGATACCCTGAAGGATCATGATACGGTACTGATCAGTGAGGGCTGCACCCATCACCGTCAGTGTGACGATATCGGAACCGTCAAGCTTCCCCGGTGGATCACAAACCACACCGGCAAAAAGCTTCAGTTTTGCTTTACCTCCGGCACGGAATTTCCGGACGATCTGTCTCCTTACCGCCTGATCGTTCACTGCGGCGGATGTATGCAAAACGAACGGGAAATGAAATACCGGATGCGCTGTGCAAAAGAACAGCATGTCCCCATGACCAACTACGGAACGCTTATCGCTTACATGCAGGGTATCCTGAAGCGCAGCGTAGAACCCTTTCCCCACATCGCCATGCTGCTGGATGAGACGGAGGAGGAACGCCCATGACAGACACCCGCACCGAACAGGATTTTCTCGGTCAAAGAGCCCTGCCCAAAGATGCCCTCTACGGCATTAACACCCAGAGGGCTATGGAAAATTTTGCTCTGGGCCAGAAGCATACAGATCTTTCGCTGATCCATGCCATGGTACAGGTCAAGAAAGCATCTGCACGGACTTACCTGGACCTTGGCATGGGAAATCCCCATGTTTTTTCCCTTATTGTGTCCGCCTGTGACGACATTCTGACCGGCGCCTTCGATGATGCTTTCGTCACTGAGGCCCTGCAGGGAGGTGCCGGAACCTCCGCACATATGAATGTAAATGAAGTCATCGCCAACGTTGCCCTGAAAAAGGCCGGACACGCCCCCGGAGACTATGAGTTTCTTCATCCTCTGGACGATGTCAACCTGGGACAGTCCACCAATGATGTCTATCCCACGGCCCTTCGGATCTGTACGATTCAGCAGGTGCGGCAGGTCAGTGATGCCTGCGCAGCCCTCCAGGAGGCACTTCAGGAGAAGGAACAGGCATGGGCAGATATCAAAAAGGCCGGACGCACTCAGCTGATGAATGCTGTCCCCATCACGCTCGGAGAAGAATTCGGTGCCTATGCCCAGGCCATTGCCCGGGATCGCTGGCGTCTTTATAAGATTGAGGAACGTCTGCGCCAGATCAATCTGGGCGGGACCGCGGTCGGCACCGGCACCAACGCCAGCAGGCGCTATGCCTGGAAGGCGGTTGAGTTCCTTCGAGAACAGACCGGCATCGGTCTGGCAAAAGCGGAATATCCCATGGATCTGACCCAGAATCAGGACGTGTTCTGTGAGGTTTCCGGCCTTTTAAAGGCATTGGCAGTAAATCTGATGAAGATTTGCTCCGATCTGCGTCTCATGAACAGTGAGGCGTACCGGGAAATCCGGCTATCTCCCATGCAGCAGGGAAGTACGATTATGCCTTCCAAGATCAATCCGGTGATTCCCGAGATGGCAACGCAGACAGCCATGAAGGTAATCGCCAACGACTGTGCTGTTACCATGGCAGCCTCCTCGGGAAATTTTGAACTGAATCCCTTTCTTCCGCTGATCGCAGACTGCCTTCTGGACAGCCTGAAGCTGCTGTCCAAAGCCATTCCTCTTTTTACCTCCAAAGCCATCCGTCCGCTGCTGGCAGATGAAAAGGGCTGCGCAAACGGACTGCGCTTTACGAAGGCGCTTCCCACCGCACTTGCCCGGAGCTTCGGCTACGATCAGGCCGCCCGCATTGCCCGGGAATGCGATTTCGATGAAGCCCGTATGCAGCGCTATCTCTGCGGGCACTCCCCTTCCGGAAGATAGATAACCAAACAGGCACGGCCAAAAGCGAATAAAAAATGGAAAGCATGCCCCGCACTCCGGCAGGAATCTGCTTTCCATTTTATTTGTCTTCTGATCTTACTCCTGATTTTCTCTCAGGTGCTCTCTCTCCTCCTCTGCTTTGGCCTCCTCCAGGATAAACTCGATAAAAGCCTTTACAGCCGGTGTCATATACCGGTCCTTTTTATACACCAGATACTGATTTCTCATCGGCGGGTTCTCCCGGAAGCGAAGCACTGACACCTTGTTTACCAGAAGCGACGGGCTGTCAGGAATCGCCGCCACTCCGAGTCCGGAGGACACCAGACCGATCAGCGTATGGTCGTCGTGGGATTCAAACGCGATCTTCGGCTTAAATCCGGCCTCCGCGCACATCTTATTAAACACATAATTGGTTCCCGTATTGGAGTTGGAATTGATGATGAAGTTCTCGTCCTTCAGGATCGACAGATCCTCTATGTATTCCGTCCCCGCCAGACGGCATCTGGGCGGCACGATCAGGATCACCTCTTCCTTCTGAATCCGATGTCTGATGATACCGGCATACTTCTTCTCCGTGTCATCATAATCCCCGCACAGGCCCACATCTGCCGCACCCTCTGAAATCTGCTTCAGGATCGTGCTGGTCGCCTCATATCTCATGGAAAAATCGGTGTCCGGATACTTTCTGCGGTACTTTCGAATAATATTCGGCAAATACTCGGCACACATGGTATAGGTGGCAGACACGGAAATACTTCCGCTCTTCAGGTCGATCATATCATGGATCTTGCGCACCCCACTGTTCAGCTCCGCAGCAGCTGCCGTCACATTCTCATAAAAGGATTCTCCGTAAACGGTCAGCTTGATGTTCCGTCCTTTCTTCTCAAAAAGCGGCGCCCCGAGCTCTGACTCCAGATTGTTGATCGCCTTTGTCAGCGCGGACTGCGTGATAAATAAAAGCTCCGACGCTCTTGTAAAATTACCTGTATCTGCCGCCACAAGAAAATACATCAGATGCTGCCAGTTCAGGAACATCAGATCTTTCCATTCAAAATTTGTCATATTATCACCCTCTAATCCCCTTCTTTATCAGTCTATCAATGCTATCCCCATTGCTATTTTACCCTTTTCACCGGTTTTTGTAAAGATACTGCTCCTTTATTCCCCTTCGGGAGAAGGAAAAGCGGAAAATTTTTCTCACAACAACGGAATTTTAGTAATTTGTATTTCCCGGGGTACCGTGCTATGATTCAGTTATAAGGTCAAGAGAGGAAAGGAACCGATACCCAAAATCTTCCTTCTAAAGTACCCATTTATAGGCATGCTAATCCTGAGTTTGCCTGATGTTGTTTGTTATTGTTTAATGTTTAATAATATGAACGGTTCCTGAAATCCTTAACCTCACATCGTAATAATAAGCCCAAACGAAAAGGCATCTGCGGATCGCAGGTGCCTTTTCGTTATGTTTTTCTCTGCGATCCGCGGTTCCTGCTCTATAGACATCCAAAAACGCAAAAAAATTGCATGTACAGCCTTTTCCTGATGGCTGACCATGCAATGGCTATTTTAAATCCGTACGTCCTGCTTTGAATCACTTTACACAGACGTTACCCGGACAGTTAACTCGGCCCAGGCACCCTTGCGGCACACAGGAGGTTCTGCTTAGTGCTGCTCCATTCCTGACCTGACACGATTCGCAGATTCCCATTGCGCAAGACCCGGACGTCAATATCACTTATCCGGGGCAGCTCTGCATAGAGCAACCCGCGGCAGGACATCACCCCATCTATAGCGGATTGATGGTACAGGGTGCCGCTACCTCCCCGGCTGTACGGAAATTTTATGACGTTTTATCTCATGCGTGGAATTTAGTATACCCTGTTTTCAGCTGTTTGTCAAACAATTTTCCTGTCCCTTGCTCAGTTCTTCTTCCCGCCTGCGTGCCTTTTCTTCCTTATTGCGCACACGCAGCTCGGCAAAAAACCGCTTCAGCAGACTGCTGCATTCTTCTTCCAGAACACCCCTGGTGATCTCGACCTGATGATTGAAAGCCTGCATCTGAAGAATATTGAGGATCGATCCCGCACATCCCGCCTTGGGATTCATGCAGCCGATCACAACCTCCTTCATTCTGGACTGAACAATCGCTCCTGAGCACATCTGACAGGGCTCCAGCGTCACATACATGGTACAGTCCTCCAGTCTCCAGTCCCCCATCACTTTGCTGGCCCTGCGGATTGCCGTAAGTTCCGCATGAGACAGCGTATTTTTATCCGTATTCCGGCGGTTATAGCCCCGCCCGATAATTTTTCCTTCATAAACAATCACACAGCCGATGGGAACCTCCCCCAGCTTATATGCCTTCTTCGCCTGGGCAATTGCCGCTTTCATGTATTTCTCCCGTAATTCCATTCCTGTGCTTCCTCTATTTTTCTGAGCCAGTAGCCCATATTTTCCGTATTGCCGTAGGCATCCACCATTTTGCGAAATTCCGGAAATCCGAATAGGGACGCCATGATCTTCTCCTGTACATAAAATTCTCCGGGCACCCCCAGCACCAGTGCCTGGTCCTCCGGCCGTATTCCCAGCAGGAGATGTCCGTAATTATAAAATCCGTGCAGCAGAAAGCTGTTGTTTACCAGATATTTTCCGGCATCCTGAAAGCAGAGCAGATCCTCCGGCTCCAGAGAGATATATTCCCCTCCCGCATCCCGCCCGAAAGGATACTGCCGTTCCCGTCCCTTTTTCAGTTTTTCCCAGAACATGCCGGAAAATGCTTTCGCCTCCGTAAGCTCCTGGCTGTGCATCCGACGGATCTTTTCCTGCCGCCGTTCTTCCTCTTCTCTGTAAACACAAAGCTTCATCTCCCGGAGACGGGCGTCCTCCGCTTCCCGGCGTTCTTCCGATACGTCCTGCGCTTCCCGGCGTTCTTCCGGTACGTCCCGCATTTCCATCCGTTCTTCCGGCAGGGAATTCACCCCGTCGCCCGGCTCTGAAGAAGCCGCCGGTTCCTGTGACACAAAATTCTCAAAAGCTACCGGCCCGTCATCCCAACGGGTTGCCAGGATCCGATCATCTCCCGCCACCAGGAGGATTCCTGCCATCTGCCCAAGATCATGTTCCGAGCCCATGATATGTTCCGGATCCGTTACGATCTTAAGCTCCCCTGCTCCATTCTTTGGCGTCAGGCTCCCCAGAAAAATCCCCTTTTGTTTTCCCTTTTCCCGGTAAAAAATGTATGCCTTACAGCAGATTCCCTCCACCATCCAGGCTCCCCGGACAGAGATCTGGATCCGGCATTCTCCGTTTTTTGACTCTACCTTCGTAAAACCGATATTTTTTACGCGGCTCCCCTTATTGTACAAATATATATATGCCACCAGGCGCTTATAATCTGACATACACGGCTCCTTTACAAGTTTTCTATCTCATGTGTATTCAGATAACAGCCGCTCAAGAACCGGTTTTTCATTTTCTTTTATGTCCGCTGCCGGACAGGCGGCTTAAGCTTCCTTTAGAAGGTTGGACAGCTGTGCAAACTGCTCCAGTGTCAGCGTCTCTCCCCGGACAGCAGCCGGAAGTCCCATCTGCCTCAGCGCCGCAGTCACATCGTCACGGGATGCCTGTACCTCCAAAGAATTGCCCAGTCCGTTCACCAGAGTCTTCCTCCTCTGATTGAAGGATGCGCGGATAATCCGGAACATCCGTTTCTCATCCGTGGTCTCCACCGGCGGTTTTTCATACCTGGTCAGCCGGATCACCGCCGACCCCACCTTGGGCCGGGGCATAAAACAGTTTGGCGGCACGTTGGCCACAAGATACGGACGCGCATAATACTGCACCGCCAGAGACAGGGCTCCGTAATCCTTGGTACCCGGCCCCACCTGCATGCGGTCAGCCACTTCTTTCTGTACCATGACCGTAATGCTTTCCAGGGGAACATGACTCTCAAACAGCCCCATGATGATAGGCGTCGTAATATAATACGGCAGATTCGCCACCACCTTGATCGGTCTTCCTCCATTTTGCTCCTCTGCCAGCCTCCGGATATCCACCTTCAGTACATCTTCATTCAGGATGGTTACATTATCATACCCTGAAAGCGTGTCCTCCAGGATCGGAATCAGGTTCCGGTCAATCTCCACCGCTGTCACATGGCCGGCAGCCTCCGCCAGATACTGTGTCATCGTTCCGATACCCGGCCCGATTTCCAGTACAAAATCCTCCTTCGTGATTTCGGCTGCATCAATGATCTTTTCCAGCACCCGTGTATCAATCAAAAAATTCTGTCCGTATTTTTTCTGAAACACAAAGCTGTATTTATTCAAAATCTCAATCGTATTTTTCGGATTGCCCAATGTCGGAGCCATACGCCGCTCTCCCTTCCAAAAACAGTTTTTTTGCATTCCGGCAGGTTGCCTCCACCACCTCTTCCGCGGAAATCCCCTTGATTTTGGCAATTTCCTGTGCAATATACGGAAGATTCCGGGAGGAATTTCTCTTTCCCCTGTTCGGAACCGGGGAAAGGTACGGGCAGTCCGTCTCCAGCAAAATGGAGGACAGCGGAACCGCTTCCACCGTTTCCTTTAATTTCCGCCCGTTTTTAAAGGTCACCACTCCGCCGACACCGATAAAATAGCCCAGCTTCACATAAGCCTCCGCCATCTCTCTTGCGTAGGAAAAGCAGTGGATCACGCCGCCTGTCGTTCCCGCATGATGCTCCCGAATCAGCTCAAATGTCTCCTGTGCCGCCTCCCTGCTGTGTATGATCACGGGAAGTCCGGTCTCCTTCGCCAGCTCCAGCTGTCGGACAAACCACTTTTTCTGGACCTCTCTCGGTGTGGAATCCCAGTAATAATCCAGGCCGATCTCTCCCACCGCAACAATTTTCTCCCTGGCACACTGCTCCCGCAGCCAGGCAAACCGTTCTTCATTCAGTTCCTTCGTATCATCGGGATGCACTCCTGCTGCTCCGTAAATAAACGGATACTGCTCCGTCAGGGCTATGGTGCTCTCTGTCGTGGCAAGGCTGGCAGCCACATTGATAATATATTCAATCCCATGCTCCCGCATACTTCCGAGCAGTTCTTCCCGGTCTTCATCAAATGCAGGATCATCATAATGGGCATGACTTTCAAATATCATCTTTCGTCTCCTTTCCTTCCTGTTCTTTTATCTTAGGGGATACACTGTAAAAAAGCAAGAAAAGCATTTGACTTTTTGTCCCGTTTCCCGTATAATCTCTGAAAGAAGATAAGGGAGTAGTTAACACATCCTCTTGTGTAACAGGGTCAACATTCTGACAGGCAGCTGTCTGGTCCTGTGCGTGACGATTTATCGGCTATAACGAGACTTATCTGCAGACTTATTGTCTGCAGACAGGTCTCATTTTTTTTGCTGCAGCAGCTTTTCATTTATGTAAACTTAATAAAAATTTAAGTTTTTTCCACTACTTATTAAGAAAAGGAGCGGTTATAATGTCTTTATCAGAATTGTTTATTCTTGCAGTAGGTTTGTCCATGGATGCTTTTGCCGTATCAGTCTGTAAGGGGCTGTCCATGCAGAAGATGAACTGGAGGCACGCCCTGGTCATCGGGCTGTATTTCGGAGGCTTTCAGGCCGGTATGCCGCTGATCGGATACCTCCTCGGCATGGGCTTTCAGAGCAGAATCGAGGCAGTTGACCACTGGATCGCATTTCTTCTTCTCGGATTTATCGGAATCAATATGATCCGGGAATCCCGCGACACAGACGAAGAGCATGTGGATCCGTCCATCGGCTTTCGAACCATGGTTGTCCTGGCCGTCGCAACCAGCATCGATGCACTGGCCGTCGGCGTTACGTTTGCCTTTCTTCAGGTGGCGATTCTTCCTGCCGTCTGTTTTATCGGCGTCGTTACCTTTTTCCTTTCCGCCGTCGGCGTTAAGATCGGAAATGTGTTCGGAACCCGCTATAAATCCCGTGCAGAGCTGACGGGCGGCATAATCCTCGTCCTGATGGGAATCAAAATCCTGGCAGAACATCTGGGCTTTCTCGCATAAATGCATTTGCCCGGATGGAACAGCATACCTGCCGCATGACCTGTAAGCTTAAAAGGAGTGAAGCGTATGATCTTTTTCAATAAACGTAAGTGGCTTGCTCTGCTTCTTTCCGTATTCGTACTGGCAAGCGCTGTTTACCTGAACGGCTGTACCACCGGGAGCGCTGCGGCTTCGGAACCGTCCGATCCGTCTACGCTCGTGATCAATGCCCTGGGCGACAGCATTACCTATGGGAGCGGTACGGAGGACTCCAGCAACGTCTATGTCAACCAGGTCGGAGAGAACCTGGGCGCAGATAAAGTAAATAATTACGGCATTCCCAGCTCCCCCATATCCAACACGGAAAATCCGGCACTTTCAGAGGAAGAGAATGAGAATCTGTCGTTCCTGGACCGTGCCGGTACGATGGATAAGGACGCAGATATTATTTTTGTCTTCGGAGGCGTCAATGACTACTCCCTGAATGTACCCATGGGAGATGAGAATGACAGCTCCTCCACCACCTTCTCCGGTTCCCTGAATCTTCTGTTCCACGAACTGGAAAATGAATATCCGAAAAGCTCCATTATCGCCCTTACTCCTCTGAAGCGATATGACCAGACCGGTGCCAATGATGTCGGTTATGAACTGGAGGATTATGCCAACCAGATCAATACCATAGCAGATAAATACGAGCGGGTAAGCTCGATCGATCTGTATCATGCCTCCGAGCTGGATTTTACCGAAGGAGAAAATAAGAATCTTCTGGTGGACGGCCTTCACCCCAACGATGAAGGACAGACAAGGATTGCGGAATATATCACCGCCTCCTTAAGTACGGTGGGACTTGCAGGATATTCCCGCAAGAGCTGGTTCCGCAATACAAAGTTCCGGCTGGAAACCGCATTTTAAAAACATCTTTTTTCTGATATCGAAAAAATAACCCGGCTGTTCATTTCTGAACGGCCGGGTTTTCTGTTACCGCATCCCTCGCTTTTAACAGATCTCCGCTCCTGACGGCATCTCCTTTTCCGGAACCATAAGAGACAGCTCTCCGTTTTCATCCTCTGCGCACAGCAGCATACCTTCCGAAAGAACGCCGGCCAGCTTCGCAGGCTTTAAGTTCACGAGAACCATAACCTTCTTGCCCACCATCTCCTCAGCACTGTAATGCTTTTTTATACCGGACACAATCTGCTTTACCTGGCTTCCGATCTTTACCTGAGAGCAGAGAAGCTTCTTGGATTTCTTCACTTCCTCGCATGCAATGATCTCTCCCACCTGGAACTGAAGCTTTGCAAAATCATCATAGCCGATTTCTTCCTTTGCTTCTATATCAATGACCGGCGTCTCTTCTTTTCCCGCTTCCGCAGACAGCTTTGGCTGTTCCTGCGCAGCTTTTAATGCCTCCACCCTTTCCAGCACTTCCTTAATGTCCAGTCTTGCAAACAGGATCTCCGGCTTCTCTGTCACCTTCGTACCGTCTTCATAAAGACCGAAGCTTGTCATGGAGTCAAGGCTTCGCTTCTTTGCATTCAACTGTGCCAGTACCTTACTGGAGGTTTCCGGCATAAACGAATACAGCAGGGACGCTCCGATGGAAATACTCTCCACCAGGTTATAGAGAACCGTTTCCAGCCGGTCCTTTTTCTCCTCATCCTTGGCCAGCGCCCAGGGCATCGTCTCATCAATATATTTGTTGCAGCGCTTGAACAGGTTAAAGATCTCCGTCATGGCATCTGCCACCCGCAGCTCTTCCATTTTCGCAGTCACCTTACCCGGTGTCTCCAGCACCGTCTGCATCAGATCATTGTCCACGGCTTCCTGTACCCCTGTATTTCTCACCACACCGCCAAAATATTTATTGGACATGGAAACGGTACGGTTCACCAGATTGCCCAGGGTATTGGCAAGATCAGAGTTCATCCGCTCCACCAGCAGCTCCCATGTGATCACACCGTCATTTTCAAACGGCATCTCATGAAGCACAAAATAACGCACGGCGTCCACGCCAAAGAAATCCACCAGATCATCCGCATAGATCACGTTGCCTTTGGATTTACTCATCTTGCCGTCGCCCTGCAGAAGCCACGGGTGTCCGAACACCTGTTTCGGCAGCGGAAGATCCAGCGCCATCAGGAAAATCGGCCAGTAAATCGTATGGAAGCGGATAATATCCTTCCCGATCAGATGAAGGTCTGCCGGCCAGTATTTCTTAAACTGCTCCGTGCTTTCCCCGTCACAGTCATAGCCGATACCGGTAATGTAGTTGGTCAGGGCATCCAGCCACACATATACCACATGCTTCGGATCAAAGTCCACCGGTATTCCCCAGGAAAAAGAGGTTCTGGACACGCACAGATCCTGAAGGCCCGGAAGCAGGAAATTGTTCATCATCTCATTTTTACGGGATACCGGCTGGATAAACTCCGGATGGGTTTTGATATGCTCGATCAGACGGTCCGCATATTTGCTCATCCGGAAGAAATAGGCCTCTTCCTTTGCCGGCTGCACCTCACGGCCGCAGTCCGGACATTTTCCGTCCACCAGCTGGGATTCTGTAAAGAAAGACTCACAGGGAGTACAGTACATTCCCTCATAATATCCTTTATAAATGTCTCCTTTGTCATACAGCTTCCTGAAAATCTTCTGTACCTGCTTTTCATGATCCTCATCCGTGGTACGGATAAATTTGTCATAGGATGTATTCATCAGATCCCAGATCCGTTTGATCTCCCCCGCAGTGCCGTCCACAAATTCCTTCGGGGTAATACCCGCGTCCTGCGCCTTCAGTTCAATTTTCTGACCATGCTCATCCGTTCCGGTCTGGAAAAACACATCGTATCCCTGCTCTCTTTTAAACCGCGCAATGCTGTCTGCCAGCACGATCTCATAGGTGTTGCCGATATGCGGCTTCCCAGAGGTATAAGCAATGGCAGTCGTCATATAAAACTTTTTCTTTTCCATGATTCTCCTCCTTATGATATAAAAAAACCGTCCTCCGTTTTTTCAACAGAAGACGGCTCAGAGCCGTGTTACCACTTCTTTTCGCCCTTTTCTCACAAAAAGAGCCTCAGCAAGTATCTTTGCCGGCGGCAGCCGTCTCAAATACTCCTCCGCTGTAACGGGCGGACCCTGTCGCAGCCTTACTTCACTCCGGAAAATCTCATCTCCGGTTCTTCTGCTCGGTGCGCCGCTCCGAAGCCATGTTCAGCGATCCGTCAGCTATCCTCTCACAGCCAGGTGTATCCACCAGGAGGAATTCTCTGCAAGATGACCGCAAACGCCTACTCTCTTCTTCCCTGCGTTTTCTCTATGTCCTATGAAATAAAGCCTAACACAAGCCTTTCGCCCTGTCAAGGCTTCCTTCCGTCAACTCTTTTTTCCTTGCCGGTTTTCATATCGGAAGCTCTTTACTCATACACTAAACAAAAGAATCCTCCGGGGAGCTCCATGAAAAAAAAGCATCTTCTGGCTGCCGGCGGTATCTTCACTGCCGCTGCAGCCGCCGCCTGCCTCCTACTGTTTACACCCTGCGTTTCCATCGACAGCACAGAACGCCTCCACGAACTGACCGACCGCTTCTTCCGCCAGGAGGTATGCGCCTCGACCCTGAATCTTCATTATACACTGGCAGATCCGAAATCCCGGGGTATTGATGATTATCCGGTCCGGCTCGGCAGCCTGTCTCCCGAGTCCGTGGAAGAAGACCGGCTTCTGACAGAAAATTTCCGCGCCGCCCTTCTGGATATCGACCGCTCCTGTCTTTCTGCCAAAGATCAGTTCACCTATGATGTCCTGGACTATACGCTGGAAACAGCGCTGGAGGGCTATACCTGGTACTACTATCAGGAGCCGTTAAGCCCGTCCCTCGGGATACAGGCCCAGCTCCCCATCCTTCTGGCCGAATATGCCTTTTACTCCGAACAGGATGTGACCGATTATCTGACTCTGCTTTCCCAGACCGGTGACTATTTCCGTTCCATTCTTGCCTTTGAACAGGAGAAAGCCGCCCGTTCTCTGTTTATGTCTGATGAAACCGCAGATGCCATTATCAGCCAGTGTATTTACTTTATAAATGATTCCGGACATTCCTATCTGGAGGAGCTGTTTCGGGAAAAGCTGGACTCCCTTCCGGGACTTTCTGCAAAAACCAGGAAGGCCTGCGAACAGGCTCATCAGGAGCTTCTTAAGACCTGTATGATACCTGCCTATCAGGAGCTGGTCAATGGTCTTACCGCCCTGAAAGGCAGCCGTTCAAAAAGCCAGGGGCTTTGTTCTCTCCCGAATGGGGAAGCCTATTACTCCTATCTGGTCCGCGCCTCAACCGGCTCTGACCGGACAGTGGAAGCAATTTCACAGCTGCTTAATGAAACGCGCACCGGCTACGCCCTGGCGGTTCAGGAAATGATTTCGGAGCAGCCCTCTCTTCTTGCATCCATGGATATTTCCATAGATGCACGCGATCCGGAAACGATTCTGAACTCCCTGAAAAATCAGATCCAAAACGATTTCCCGGATCTTCCGGACACCAGCGTTGCCGTAAAGCAGGTTCATTCTTCTCTGGAGGAATATTCCAGCCCGGCCTTTTATCTGACGCCGCCCATTGACCGGGTTCGGGATAATGTCATTTATATCAATGCCTCCGACGGCTATCAGGGCATCGATCTGTTTACCACCCTTGCCCACGAAGGGTACCCGGGCCATCTGTACCAGACCGTATACAGCTATTCCAGCTGCTCCAACCCCCTCCAAAGCATCCTGAACATCGGAGGCTATACGGAAGGCTGGGCAACCTATGCAGAGCTGTATTCCTACTCTCTTTGCGGACTGGAACCGTCCGTGGCAGAGCTTCTTTCCATCAATAAGGCGTGGACACTGAATCTGTACAGTACAATGGATCTCGGTATCCACTATTATGGGTGGAATATTATGGATGTGTATGAATTTCTCTGTGGATACGGAATCGAAAATCTGGACACTGCCCGGGAAATCTACCAGGCCATCGTCGAAGACCCCGCCAATTATCTGAAATACTACGTTGGCTATCTGGAATTTGATGCGCTTCGCCAGCGGGCAGAAAAAGCCCTGGGCACATCCTTTGATCTGAAAGAGTTTCACCAGGTGCTTCTCACCCTGGGCCCGGCCCCTTTCTCTCTTCTGGAAAAAGAGCTGGACCGTTTTATTGCACAAAAAGACTGATGCCCTGTTCCATACAATCAATATGGGACATCTGCATCAGTCTTCCCTTCCTAAAACTTCCGAAAAAAAGCACTCAGGTTCTGAAGCGCCCTTACCAGCACAGAGAGCTCCTCTTCGGTCATATTCTGCATCACAGCCTCTACCATCTGCTTATGGAACTGCGCATGATGCCGATAGGCTCTGCGCCCCTTTTCCGGCAGGGACAAAAGCACCACCCTGCGGTCCTCTTCACTTCGGGCTCTCTTAACATAACCTTTCTTTACCAGGCTGTTCACCGCGATGGTCAGTGTCCCCACCGTCACAGAAAGACTTTTGGCCACCGTTGACATATTCCGGGGTTCCTCTATTCCGATCGCCTCGATGATATGCATATCATTATTCGAAATATCCTTAAACTCCTCGGTAATGATCGCCTTTTCCTCTCTGTCCATAATTTCATTGAACAGGCGGACAAGCACATCATTGATTGTCTGATACTGATCCACCGCATTTCCTCCCTCTAAAGCTCCAGCTTCTTTGTACAGGTAATTGCCAGCGCCCCCGGTCCGATATGACAGGATACACTTAAGGAAAGAGGGTTCACCACGATCTCATGATTCGGATAGGCCTCCTTCACCTCCCGGTAAAACTCATCGATTTCTGTTTTATCCACGCCTGTATAGGCCATCTGAATCCACATATCCGAAGCATCCTCCCGGGCTTTGAACCGGTCGCGGAAATCTGCCTGGATCGCATGGAGCATCGTCGTTTTCGCCTGCTTCAGCGTGCGGGCCTTGGAAAATGCATCCAGCTTTTCTCCCTGAATCTGAAGCACCGGCTTCAGCTTCAGAAGCGTCCCAAGGGCAGCTGCCGCCGGAGTGATTCTTCCTCCCTTTTTCAGATATTTCAACGTATCAACCATAATATAGATGCTGGAGTCAAATCTCGTCTTTTCCAGATATTCCCGGATCCTTTCTGCAGTCCAGCCGTTTTCGGCCAGCTGCTTTGCGTCCATAACCGACTGCCTCTGGGTCACGGAAATCCGCTGATTATTTACAACCTGAACCCGTCCGTCATAATCCTTTGACAGCATGACGGCGGTCTCACAGGACCCGGAAAGCCCGCTGGACATGGGAATATAGACGATCTCCTCATATTCCTTCAGGAGACTGTCCCAAAGCTCCAGAACGTCTCCCGCCGCAGGCTGAGAGGTGGAAATCTCGGCCCCTTCCTCCAGTTTTGTGTAAAATTCCTCCTGGGTCAGATTGATCTCTTCAAAATACAGTTCTTCATTAATATAAAACGGCATCGGCAGAACAGTAATGCCATATTCCGCCGCCTGTGCCTGCGTAATTCCGCTGTTGCTGTCTGTAACGATAGCTATTCTCCCCATATACGACCCTGCTCCTTCTGTTTTAATTATCAAAATATATTTCATCTTAACACAGGGACCGCCGTTTTACAACCGGACAGGCTTCCGAAAAATAAAATATTCCCGGAATGTCCCGTTTTTTCTTAACAGTATCTTTACTGACGTTTATAATATAATTATTACAAAAGTCCCGGGCAGCATCCCTGTTCGCTCCGGGTCTGCATCCGGAAGGAGATTTCCATGAATAAGCTGCATATTTCCGACCTGTTTAAAACCGTTTTCATGCTGACACTTGCCTATAAGGTCAGTGATATTTTGTTGAATTATACCGGTATTGAGAATAACTCCGCGCTGGTTTTTGTACTGGCCGTACTGGTCATCTCGAAAATTACGGAAGGGTATCTGTGGGGTATTGTTGCCTCTATTGTCAGCGCATTCTGCATCAATTATTATTTCATGTATCCATATGCCCGATTCAATGTGACGGTAGCAGGTTATCCTATAGCCATCATCAGCATGCTGATCGTTTCCATCGTAACAGGCACCATGACCTCCCGGATCAAGCAACAGGCTCAGGAAGCACTCCGAAGAGAGCAGCAGACCCGGGAGCTTTATCAGATGAACCGTCAGCTGAACGATGAACGGACCGCCATTAAGATCGAAGCGGAAAAGGAAAAAATGCGCAGTAATCTTCTTCGGGCAATTTCCCACGACCTGCGCACTCCGCTCACCACCATCATCGGTTCCACCACCCTGATTCTTGAGGGCGGAGCAAACATGGAGGAAGAGGAAGTGCAAAGGCTCCTTATGGATATTCGCGAGGATTCCGAATGGCTCCTGGGAATGGTGGAAAATCTGCTCTCCATTACCCGCTTCAGACCCGGCGAGACCAAACTGAAAACGCAGCCCGAGATCATGGAGGACGTCATTTCCGATGCCGTCATCAAAACCAAAAAACGCTTTCCGGACTGTAACATTCAGGTCAGTCTCCCGACAGATATTCTCATGGCACCCATGGATTCCATGCTGATCAAGCAGGTGATCATCAATCTGCTCGAAAATGCCCTTCGGCATTCCGGCGATAAAGAACATATACAGATCGATTCATATCAGAAGGACTCTTATGCGGTTGTGGAAGTAAGCGACCGGGGAAAGGGTCTGAATACTGCTTTGGAAGAATCGCCTTCCAGCGACTCCTCCAAGGGACACGGCATCGGACTTCCCGTATGCGAAAGCATTATCAAGGCGCACAATGGCTTTTTTGAAAGTGAAAACCGTCCGGGCGGCGGAGCCACGTTCCGCTTCGGACTTCCGATTCAGGAGGTAGAACAAGATGACTGATACCAAAACCATCCTCGTCGTGGAAGACGAGAAGGGCATACGAAATTTTATACACAACGCCCTCACCACCAACGGCTACAAAACCATACTGGCAGAAAACGGGCGAAATGCCAGGGCTGCATTTCTTTCCCAGTGCCCGGATCTGGTACTTCTGGACCTGGGTCTTCCAGATATGGACGGCATCGAGCTTCTGAAAGAATTCCGCCAATGGATGCAGACTCCCATCCTCATTGTGTCTGCCCGGGATAAGGAGGCGGAGAAGGTCATGGCCCTTGATCTGGGCGCCGACGACTATATTACAAAACCCTTCGGCATTTCCGAGCTGATGGCCCGGGTGCGGGCAGCCCTTCGCCATAAATCTCTTCTGACAGATAACAGCGGGGTGGAATCCGTGATCCGGATCAAGGACCTGACCATAGACATCGCCAAGCATACGGTGACAAAGGACGGGGAAGAGATACACTTTACCCAGAATGAATTCAAATGCCTGGTTCTTCTTGGCCGGCATGCGGGAAAAGTGCTGACTTATGACTTCATTATGAAAAATATCTGGGGCCCCTACAGCCCTTCCGACAATCAGATTCTGAGAGTAAACATGGCAAATATCCGACGCAAGCTTAAGGAAAATCCGGCCGAGCCCAAATATATCCTCACGGAACTCGGCATCGGCTACCGGATGCTGATCGAATAAGCGGCTGCTTTTAACGATTTTTTAACACCCGTCAAATCTCTTTTAACAGCATCTTTACCGGTTTTTATTATATACTGCAACCAGTAAGAGAGTACCGCAAAGCGGTAGAATAGGAAGGATTCATGGAAAAATATCTGAATGAGAATCTGTTGGACGGAGAGCAGATCCTCTGGAAAGGAAGGAGTGCTCCTTTTAAATTGCTGGCGCCGCCTTATTCCAGAACACTTCCGATCCTGTGGTCGGCAAGTCTTCTTGTTCTGGTTGGTTTTGTATTTTTTTTTATTCCGTTTGCCAGATACATGCACATCGATTCCATTCAGATTCTGCTTACCATAGTCCTGGCTGCATGGATCCCTTTTATAATAGGTCTTCATGCGGTGGCAGATAAGAAAACCATTGAAAAGCACGTCATGTATGTATTCACCAACTACCGGGCAATCACACTTACCTCCCGGGAAATGCATTCCATGCTGATCAATGCCTCCACGCCTTACCGGCTGGAGCTGCTCCCGGACGGAAATGAGATTCTGTACATTGGAGATGCGTGCAACACAAAATCTTACGCCAGCCGGGCAAATACCATTACCGGAATCCACAAGGGAAACCGGAAATCCGGTCATATTACGGGCCTTGTTTTCTACGGGCTGCGCGATGCTTTGGATATTTGCAGACAATATACGCCTTTCACAGAAGTGTAACTCTACATCCTCTATATATGCAGAGACGGAGAACTCTCCGGTTCTCCGTCTCCATAAAAAAGCCCCTCAGGAGGGTGGCTCAATATTGGTGATCCATCACAATATTGAGGCATCCTCTTTTTTTGCGCAATTTCTCATTATATTCCCATGTACAGCACAACGACCGTGCCCGCCAGAAAAAACGGTCCCAGAGCCATCTCGTCTTTCCTGCTCCTTCTCCCGCCCAGAAGCCCCCAGAGGCAGAAAACGGCAGCCAGAAGCAATGCCGCCCAAAGCATTCGAAGCGCCGCATCCGATCCAAGAAAAAGTCCCAGTGCAGCTGCCAGCTTCACATCCCCTCCTCCGAGGCCGCCTCCGGACAGAATAGCGGCAGCAAGCAAAAGGCCTCCGGCCACAAGCATGCCAAAAAGCTGCTCTGCCCACACACTTCCGGATGTCCCGATAAAGCCGGCGGAGGAAAAAATACCCACTGCTGCCGTAATCCCGTTCGGAATCCGCTTCTCCATCACATCTGCCATTGCAGCAGCTCCTGCCAGAAGAAGAATTCCCGCAGAAATCGTCCATCTCCGGTCAAAGGCCACAGGCATGCCCTCCATCCATACGGACAGCACAAACAGGAACGCAGAGCCGATTTCTGCAAATCCTTTCGGAAAATGTATCCGGCATTCCTTCCACAGTATGGACCTCAGAAAATGACCCAGCATCCAGCCCAATAAAGCGCCTGCTGCTGCGGTAAAAAGAAAAAGCAGCTCCTTCATAGCTGTCAGCCTCTGCAGTGAGCGAATATTTCACTGACCACCGCATCATAATCAATCGCAGACAGATCTGTCACATCCACCGGAATATTATAGCCAAGACGAATATCATAATTTTTCTTTTCCATCTGTTTTACAAAGCCTTCATAATCCAGGGAATCATCTGCCACAAACGCATCTCCCTTCCGAAAGGTCTCCACATGATAATGATTGGTCAGATGGCCCGGATGCCGATTCCCGTCATAATCCCGACGAGCTCCGCGGTCATAGATTGTCCGCAGGTCTCCGTACAGATACACGGTAATGGCCTGATAGTCATATTCTCCGATAAGCTCCTCAAGTTTTGGCTTATGCTTCTGATAAAACGGATATTCAATCATAATCGTTTCACCCTTCCACATGGCCTTCCTCACACAGAGATAAAATTCCTCCAGCCCAAACTCATTGAGTTCCGTCTTCTGCCGCTCATTATCAAACCCATACAGGTCAAAATTTTTCTCCTTGATGGTATCATAGGAAAGAATAGTGAGGGATCCGATGCTCTCCCGAAGCTTTGCAGCAGCATAGCTCTTCCCGGTTCCGGGACCTCCCGTCACAATAATCAACGTCTTTGGATTTTCCAGGTTTTTCATCGATAACCAACCTCCGCCATATACTGAATATAGGAAAATTATACTATTCAGGTATATCCGCTGTCAAACACTACTCCCCTTTACGGCATTCCGGCCAGCCGCCTTCCCAGCAGAACACTCACCGCAATCCCTGCCAGCGTCGCCAGAAGGCTCCCCGCCAGCGTATATCTGGTCTTTTTAACCCGGGCCGTCATAAAATATACGCTCATCGTATAGAAAATCGTCTCCGTACAGCCCATCATAATCGACGTGATCATTCCCAGGCAGGAATCAGGCCCGAATTCTTTAAATATATCCAGGCAGAGCCCGGTTGCCGCAGAGGAGGAAAACATCCGAATCAGAACCAGCGGTACCAGCTCCGCAGGAAAACCGAACCTGCCAAGCAAGGTTCCCAGCAGCTCCCCGAAAAAATCCAGAAAACCGGAAGCGCGCAGAATACCCACTCCCACCATCAGCCCGATCAGCGTCGGAAGAATGCGTACGACAATTTTCAGCCCTTCCTCGGCTCCTGTGATAAAATATTCATACACATTTTTCTTCTGCAGAAGCCCGTACCCGACAATATAAAACATCACCAGCGGGATCGTGAACTCTGATAAAAACTGCAGGATCTTCATAGACGGCTCCTTCTGTCTGCAATCTTGAAAAACAGGATTGCCGCAGCCGTGCTTACCGCCGTGGCTGCTATGGCCGGTCCCACCACCGCCGTAGGGCAGACACTTCCATATTGACTTCGATAGGCAATGATATTTACCGGTATCAGCTGAAGAGAGGATATATTGAGAATCAGAAAATTGCACATTTCATTGCTGGCAGTTCCCTTGGGCCTTCCCTGGGGCTGCCCGGGATACCGGGAACCACTCCTACGGTCCTCCTCCAGCTTTGCCAGAGCTTCCATCGCCTTCAGCCCGGATGGGGTAGCCGCCCATCCCAGTCCAAGAATATTGGCGATCACATTGGCCGTGATATGCTCCCTTGCTTCGTGCCCTTCGGGAATATCCGGAAAGAGCCAGCGAATTACCGGGCCGATCCCGCTCGTCAGCTGAGAGATCAGCCCTGTCTTCCCTGCAATCTCCATCAGTCCTGTCCATAATGCCATGACTCCGACCATAGTAATACAAAGTGACACGGCCTCCTTTGCAGCATCCAGCGCCCCCAGGGATACTGCCTCGATATTTCCGGCAACACTCCCGTAAATAATTCCCACAAGGACCATTCCGGCCCACAGTCCATTGAGCATTCTTCCTTCTTTTCCTTCCTGCCCGACTGTCATTACAGCCTATGAATCCGAAGGTATTTCTATTCATATTCTATCACAAATTTTTCAAATGCATTTACAACCACGGTATTCTGATACCGGCTCAGACGTCTCGCACTGCCACCGTAATTCAGGTGCATATGCCCATGCACAAAAAAACGGGGAGAATATTTTTCCAGAAGTCGGAGAAACGTCAAAAATCCGGTGTGCACTGCCCCTTCTCCGTCACCGATCCCATAGGCAGGGGCATGAGTCATAAGGATATCAAAGCCCTTATTCCTGTGAAGCTTCAGCCATAGCCTCCGGACCCTCCGGTTCATCTCCCGTTCCGTGTACTGGTTTCTTCCCGGCTTATAACGCAGAGAGCCTCCCAGCCCCAGAATCCGGATTCCCCGATAAACATAAATATCATCTTCTATGCAGATACATCCTTCCGGCGGATGGTCCTCATACGAATCGTCATGATTTCCTCTTATATACAGCACCGGTCCATGAAAGAAGGTTGCCAGAAAGGACAGATATTCCGCAGGAAGGTCCCCACAGGCCAGAATCAGGTCTACCCGGTCCAGCCTGCTCTTTTCAAAATGCTCCCAGAGCGCTGCAGATACCTGATCAGACAATACCAGTATATTCATAATGTCCATTTCTCCCTTCCCGGCTGCTTACGGCTGAACAGTCATCGTCTGCTTTATCCCCTGCAGCTCCACAACCGGCCACACATCCTCTGTCAGCTCCTCCTTATCCGGTATGGAACCGACCACGTTATCTGCAAGCCAGTCCATCGTAATGATCTGAACCGGTTCAATCACGTCGTTCCCTTCACAGCGAAGCTTCCCCTCCTGATCGCGGATCTCACCGGAGAACGGGTGAAAGCTCCCTGACAGGATCTGCTGCTTCAGCACTTCCAGAAGCTGGCCTGTTTTGCACGGAATATTGTTGGAATAAATCACATCGATCATTCCGGAAGAGATTCCCCACCAATAATTCACCGATGTCCGGGGACCTGACGGAATCTCCCTCTTCCATATTCCATTCAAAATACTCCGGACGATACGCTCATAAAATTTCCCCCAGTTCCAGGCCGGAGATGCGACGTTTTTCATCTGTCCATTCCGGATATCATAAAGTCCGAACTGTCTGGAACCGTATTTTACCGAAAACAGATCCTGACCTGACACAAAAGATACCCCAAGCCTTCGAAATTCCTGCTCCGGATCCTGCCCCTTCACAGTAGACCATTTCAGATACACCCTTGCTCTTGGATTGATCATTTTCACACCGAGCGCAAATGCGTTAATATTCGCCGTCGTTCCATAAATCGGATAATCTGCCAGATAGCCAATACGGTCATTATCTGTCAGAATTCCCGCCAGCACTCCGATCAAAAACTTTGCTTCATACAATCGCCCATAATACGTCCTCAGATGCCCGCTGTAAACATTAAGAGAACAATTCAGCATTTTTATATCCGGATGCTTCACCGCCCCCTTGACTGCAGCTCCCAGAAGCCTGGGAGAAGTGGTAAAAATAATGCTGCAGCCTTCCCCAGCCGCCTTCTCTATCGCCTCCAGGCCCAGCTCCTCGCTGTTAATATTATCAAAAGCCACGGTCTGTACCTGCCCCTTCATGGCCTCCTCCAAATACTGTCTGCCGAGCTCATGTCCATAGGTCCACCCGGAGCGCTCCGGCATGGACTCATGAAGAAAAGCGATTTTCATTGCAGCCGGTGCTGCCGGTGCAATGAGCCTGGAAATGATCGGAAGCTCCTCCTTCTGCTTTGGCTGCATGACCAGCTCCATAGCTGGCTGCATCGGATACTCCTCAAAATCCTTCCACACGTTTGAAAGCTCCTGCCGTAGCTCCTCACGGGATTTGTCCCGCAGACTGCCGTAGCCGTAAATATTCAGATAAATAAGAAAGGCATCTCCCGCCGTTATGGGAAGCTGCTGTCCTCCCATTTCCTTATACACATCCGTAAAATGTACATAAGCGGAGCGACAGCAGAGCCGTTCCTCCCGGCTCCAGCGCTCCCCCTTAAGCTTCCCTGTCAGAGCCGTCAGTCTCTCAAAGCTTCCCTCCCGGCTGAACCACAGATAATTGATGGACGTCTGTTCATAAAAATCCAGGAATTCATAGTAGATCCTGTTTTCCGGATCATCATTTCGCTTTGGAATGATCCTCGTCACATAACCGGAAATGCTGTATGCCCCCACATATTTCAGCACACTTACCCGTTTATTCCCTTCTGCAATATAAAACCGGTTCATGAATTCACATGCAATGACCGGTTCACGGATTCCCTCCTCCATATGCGAATCAAGCAAATGGCTCCATTTAACCGCAAACTCCGAGTCTTCGGGGAGCAGCGGCATAAAATTGCCGGCAAACGCTCTCGTTCTTCCTGCCGTTTTCGTGCCGATCACCTGGTCCAGGGGGATTTCCACCAGCCCCAGATCCCGCTCTGCCGCCACATCTGTAAAAGATACAATATCATCCAGGACCTGCAGATACGGATATTCGCCTTTCAGTATTCTCGTTCGATAATCTTTCTGCGCACTTTTTCTTGCCTTTTTGTAATCTTCCTGCGACATATGCTCCTCTTTTCTTCTTCCGGATTTTGACTTCTTTTGTATTTATTATTTTTTGTTTTCTTTAAATTTTACAAAATAATTATTGTAATTTATTGCACTCACTGCTATAATTTAGTAAAATAGTTTTTTCTGAAACAGGAGACGATGCAATGAAAAATACTGGTGTGGTAAGGCGCCTGGATGAACTGGGAAGAATTACCCTTCCTATGGAACTTCGAAAAACCATGAATCTGAAAGAAAAGGATGCCCTTCAGATTTCTGTGGAAGATGACAAAATTATTCTGGAGAAATACACTCCATGCGACATCTTTACCGGATCCACCGAAAATCTGATTGAATTCTGCGGAAAAAAGGTCTCCGTAGAAACGATCCGCAGGCTGGCACAGCTTGCCGGGCTGGACACATAGTAAGCAAGAGGACAATCTCTGCATTTCCCTGCAGAGACTGTCCTCTTTTTTCAGCCATTCTGCTCTTCTTCCAAAAGCATCTGGTATATCTCTCTTTTCTGAAGCCCCCGGTCCTTCGCTACCAGCTTCATGGCTTCCTTTTTATCCATCCCTTCCGACAGATAATGCTCCATATGATCCAAAAGCGGCATCGCTTTCCACTCCTGCTGCCGTTCCCTTTCCATCTCCCGGACACTTCTGCCCTCCACCACAAGAACACACTCTCCCCTGGGCTCTGTCCTGCGGTAAAACTCCAACGCTTCCATGATCGTCGTGAGAAAAACCGTCTCATGCTTCTTCGTCAGCTCTCTGCAGACAGTAATTCTCCGGTCTCCCAGCGCCTCATAAAGCTCCTCCAGCGTCCGTACCAGACGGTGCGGTGCTTCATATAAAAGAATCGTCCGGGTTTCTGTTTTCAGCTCTGTTAAAATCCTCTGCTTCTCTTTCCTGTCCTGAGGAAGAAATGCCTCAAAGCAGAATCTTCGGGTTGGCCGCCCGGAAATCGTCAGCGCCGTAATGCAGGCGGCGGCTCCCGGAAGGGCAGTAACCTCCACCCCTGCCTCGTGGCACATCCGGACAAGCTCCTCCCCGGGATCTGAAATTCCCGGCGTACCTGCATCCGTAATCAGCGCCACTGTTTTGCCCGACAGCAGCTGATTCACAAGATACTGTCCCTTTTCCATCTTATTATATTCATGATAGCTGGTCATGGGCGTATGAATATCAAAATGATTCAGCAGACGAATGCTGTTTCGTGTATCCTCTGCCGCAATAAGATCCGCTTCCTTCAGAATGCGGACCGCACGGAATGTCATATCCTCCAGATTTCCAATGGGTGTTGCGCACAAATATAATTTTCCGGCCATATCCTCCGGCTCCGTCCGGAACCATTCCCTCCTTTTTGCATCCTCATTCGTGAGTACCCGTTCATCCGCCCCCGAAGACGGCTTCCGTCTCAATATCCATACACATCATATATCTCATCCGTATATACCCCGGGACTTTTATATACAATAAGAGGCTTTTCCACCGTGATCCGCGGACGTCCGCCCTTCAGCCCTTCAATCAATACCATATTGGGCTCGCGGTCCGCATAAGGATATACCAGGCGCATCCGCTTTGGCTCCAGCCTATATCGGCTCATCGTACAGAAGATCTCTGCCAGTCGAAAGGGCCGGTGCACCATGTAAAATCTTCCCTGGGGCTTTAAAACGGCAGAAGCCTCCCTGATCACATCCTCCAGGGTACAGAGAAGCTCATGTCTGGCAATCGCCTTGGCCTCACCGGGATTGGTCAGGCCATGGCTTCCGGTCATATAGGGCGGATTGCTGGTCACCACATCAAAAGAAGCAGCCCCAAAAAGATCTGCTGCTTCCCTGATATCGCCGGTCACAATCGATATTTCCCCGGAAAGGCCATTGAAATTTACACTTCTTCGCGCCATTTCCGCGCTCTCCTCCTGGATCTCCAGACCGGTAAAATGCTTCCCCTGGGTTTTTCCTTTCAGCAGAATCGGAATAATGCCGGTTCCTGTTCCCAGATCCAGCACCTGCTCGCCCTTTTTCACCTTTGCAAACCCACTAAGCAGCACCGCATCCATGCCAAAGCAGAATTTCTCAGGATTCTGAATAATCCGATAGCCGTTTCTCTGCAGATCATCCATCCGCTCTCCCGGTTTTAACTCAATTGTCATTCAGCTTTGATTTCCCTTCTTTTTTCTCCAGTGCCTCCAGCGCCTTCAGTTCCTTATCCGCGATATCCACCTTTTCCTTTTTACGCTTCGGACGGAACCGCAGCTGACCAACCTTATAGTCGTGAATTTCTTTCTCATCGTTCACCGTCACAACCACCTTCACGGTCTGGCGGAGCACGTTGACGCTGTGTACCTCACCCTTATATCCGTCATCCGTAGTCACATAATCCCCGATATTGGGAAGCCGGCTGTTCAGGTATTCATAGGTCTCCTCCTCATTCTTCAGGCAGCACATCAGCCTTCCGCACACACCGGAAATCTTCGTCGGATTCAGGGACAGATTCTGCTCCTTGGCCATCTTGATGGATACCGGTGCAAATTCCGACAGATACGAGTGGCAGCACAGCGCTCTTCCGCAGATTCCGATGCCTCCCACGATCTTCGTCTCATCCCGGACCCCGATCTGCCGAAGCTCAATTCTTGTCTTAAATACCGCCGCCAGATCCTTTACCAGCTCACGGAAATCGATCCTGCCGTCTGCCGTGAAATAAAAGAGCACCTTATTATTATCAAAGGTATACTCCGCATCGATCAGTTTCATCTCAAGACCATGCTTTTTAATCTTCTCCAGACAGATCCGAAACGCATCCTTTTCCTTTTCCCTGTTTCTGGCTTCGATGCCGTCATCCTCCTTCGTGGCAATACGGATCACCGACTTGAGCGGCTGAATCACCTTGCTGTCATCCACCTCCCGGCAGCCGATCACCACCGTTCCATATTCAATTCCTCTTGCCGTCTCCACGATCACGTGCTGTCCCTTCTTAATGTTCAGCTTCTGCGGATCGAAATAATAAATCTTTCCGGCCGTGCGGAATCTCACTCCAATTACTGTTGTCATTCTCAATTCTCCTTTATTGTAAGCAAAAGCAGTTCCAGGACAAGATCAAAGTTCACATTGGCCTTAAGCCTTACCCTTGCCCTGTCAATTGCCCTGATAATCTCCTCCAGTCCCTCATAGGAACTCGTTCTTGCCCTTTTTTGAATGGCGGGAAGCTCATCCTTAAAAATGAGAGATCCCGCATCCAGCGTTGCCTTAAAGAGCAGCACATCCCTGAACCATACCGTCAGAAGATCCAGTAAATCATCCATATCCTCCCGATACGCATTGATACGCTTTACAGCGTCCATGATCTCATAAAGCTCCATCCGGTCCATATAACGCAGCAGCTCCAGAACATCCTGCTTCATCTCGTTGAACTTATCAGAGGAAGCCAGCTTCACTGCCTTCCCCACATTTCCCTGAGCAAAGGCCGCGCTTATCTCCGCCTGATAATCCGGTATCTGCATATTCTTCATTAAATACTCCTTGATATCGCCATCCTTCACTGCCTTCAGATTCAGTCTCACACATCGGGATAAAATCGTAGGCAGCATCATATCCGCATTATTCGCCAGCAGCATCAGCACCGCATATCCCGGCGGCTCTTCTATGGTCTTCAGAATGGCATTCTGTGCCTGCACCGTCATCCTGTCCGCGTCACTGATGATATAGATCTTATATTTTCCGTTATACGGACGGATCTGAATATCCCCGTTCACCTGACCGCGGATATCCTCCACGCCTATTGTATTCGGCTTTTCATGGCTCACCCGGATAATATCCGGATGATTTCCTGTCAGCGCCTGCCGGCAGGAACGGCACTTCATACAGGGCTCCGTACCGCCCTCCTCACACTGAAGCGTCATGGCGAACAGATTCGCCAGCAGCTTTTTGCCGCTTCCCTGTTCCCCGTTAAACATATATGCATGGGAAATTTTTCCCGTAGAAACTGCGTTCTTCAGGTGCCAGATAATCTGTTCATGTCCGACGATGTCCTTAAATCCAGCCACAGCCACTCACCTCCGGAACGAAATGATATACATCAGTATACCATATTCCCGGCGCCTTTTATAGCTATTTTTTCTCTGCAATATATGCCATTATTTCCTGAAAGCATCGGTCCAGATCATCATTGACGAACCGGCGGCGGATCTGTGCCTTGGCAAGCTTCTCTTCTGAAAAATCCTGTGCATCCGCCAGAAACCGTCTGCACACCTCTGCATACCCGGGCTCCTTCTGACTTTGCTCCCGTTCCACGGCCCGCAGCAGACGCAGACCGTCCTCTACCTCCACATAAACCGGGAGTACCTCCTCTGCTCCGAAATATTCCTTCAGCTTCCGATAAGATTCCAGTGTACCGATGACAAGAAAGCTGGCCCGCGCCAGATCCATCTGCTCATCCGCCGCCGTAAAATAAGTCCACACCCCATAGACCGTGTCATAGGACCTGGCTTCGATCACCTTGCCCTCCCGGCACATCCGACGATAGTCCTCCTCCTTCACAAAAAAGTATTCCCGGCCGTTCTTCTCCCCTTCCCTCTGGGGTCTTGTCGTATAAGGAACAACTTTTTCAAGGCCTTCCATCCCGGCATCCGTCAGCATCCGGTACAGTGTGTCCTTTCCCGAAGAGCTTTTTCCCATAATGCAAAATAGTTTTCCCATAATGATCCTCCGTTAGTCCTTCATCACCAGCAGCCTTCTGCCGGAAAGATCCCGCATACCCTCCAGGGTATATCCACTCTTCACATACGCGGTAAGACCGCGGATCATCTCACCGGTCAGGCGTTCACCGGGAGTGACCAGCGGAATTCCCGGCGGATACAGATAAATATACTCACCGCAGATGCGCCCTGCCGCCATCGCAAGAGGGAGCTCCTCAAGCTCCGATGTCTCTGCCTCTGAAATACGGCATACCTTTTCAGGGTATTGCAGCATGCATTCTCCTTCCGTTTTCTTTCCTCCGTTTTCAAACAATCCGCCTGCTTTACCCGGCCCCCCCGCCGCAGCGTGTCCGCTCCGGCCGAGCACTTCGTCCAGTGCCTTCAGCGCCTGAAAAAGACGTTCAAAGCCTTCCCTTGTATCCATGACCGTGCTGATTCCGAGGGCATAGCTCCCGGCTGCCATCTCCAGCTCCATCCGGTGCTTTTCCCGTACATAGCTCTGAATTTCCAGACCCGGGATTCCGGCCCGTTTTCCGGAAATCACCAGCTTCGACGGATCCAGCGCATAGATCCCGGCCTGACCCGTGATCTCCTCCCCCACCAGCTGCAGATGCTTCAGCGCCTGCATTTCTTCCCGGAACTCCTGAAGATGCCTGAAAAACGTCTGAAACAGGGACCCGGGCGCTTTTCCCCCCGAAGCTTCGATATCCTCCTCCAAAAGCTCCATACAGCGGTCGATCGATGCCATCAGCACATAGGAAGGACTGCTTGTCTGATACACGGAAAGATACCGTCGGATCCGTTCTCCGTCCGAAAAAGAGCCGCATAGATGCAGAAGCGCCGTCTGGGTCAGCGATGGGAGCGTCTTGTGTACACTCTGGATCACCACATCGGCCCCGCAGTCCACGGCACTGACTGGAAAGCAGGGATGGAACCTGAAATGTGCTCCGTGTGCCTCATCCACAATCAGGGGAACATGAAAACGGTGCGCTGCCCGGGCAATTCCTCTCACATCGGATACCACCCCGTCATAGGTGGGCGATGTGATAATTACCGCTTCGATCCCCGCATCTTCCCTCAGCGCCTGCTCCACCTGCCCCGGCGTGATCCCGCCGTTCAGTCCATACTCCGGTTCCTTCTCCGGATACAGATAAACCGTGTCCAGCTCCTTTAAGGCTGCCGCATGATATACCGCTTTGTGGCAGTTTCTTGCCATCAGAAGCTTTCCTCCCTGGGAGGTACAGCCGCTGACTGCGCTCAGGATTCCCGCTGTACTTCCGTTCACAAGGAAAAAAGTCTCCCGTGCCCCGTACAGGCGTGCCGCCCTTTGCTGCGCCTCTCTCAGAATTCCCTGCGCATGGTGCAGATTGTCAAAACCATCGATTTCCGTTATATCAAAAGAAAACGGGTCCTCAAACCCGTATCCTCCCATATTGCGTTTATGTCCGGGCATATGAAAGGGATAGGTATCCCCCTCCCCGTATTCTTTCAGCTTCCGGTAAAGAGATTCCATCGTATACTCCCGTATGTTCCTGATTTTCTGTATTGTTCTATTATAGCAGTTCCGTTTTTTTCTGTGAAGAAAAACTTCTGTTTTCCGGGAAATCATAAAAATTATATAATTTTCCCCCTGCTTATTGACTTTCAGTCTCAAAATCTTCATACTAATAATATAAACAGACAGAAAGGATGTGATTGCCGATGGACATTACCGTTTCCAGCGACATTGATTCGGAATATCTGTCTCTTATCCAGAATATACTGGACGATCCGGAGTTTAAAAAGCTCGGCCTTTACACACAGCATCTGAAAACCACCAGACTGATGCACAGCATCAACGTGTCTTATATCTCGTGGATGATTGCCCGGAAATTCGGCCTGGATGAATGTGCCGCCGCACGCGCGGGACTTCTCCATGACTTCTTCCTCTACGGATACGGAGAAAAGGATAAGAGAGATTTCCATTCCTGTATGGCTTTTGATCACCCGAAAACAGCTGCACGAAACAGCCAGGAGCGCTTCGATATCTCCGAAAAGGAACGGCTGGCAATTCTTTCACATATGTTTCCCCTCGGACCTCTTCCGACAAGCCGGGAAGCATGGATCATCAGCTGCGCTGACAAGCTCTGTGCCACCATGGAGCTGTTCCAGGTTCCGATCGCTCTTTCAAAAAACAACCGGGTTGTGGTCGCTGCCGTCTGATTTTTTAAAAATAATTTACGCTGGTTATAGAAAAATCCGGAGGTGTCTGGCCTCCGGATTTTTATTCTATATCACATAATCACTTCCCAGCTCCTGATGCCACTCCATCAGATCTGCCAGCGTATATTTGTCAATCACGCCCCTGATCGCCTCGTCGATCTCCTTCCAGAGCCGCAGCGTCACACAGTCTCCCTGACGAGGGCACTCATTGGTCTCGCCGGAAAGACAGTCCACCGGCGAAAGATTTCCCTCCGTCAGCCTCAGAATCATCCCAACCTTATATTCTTCGGGATTCCTTGTCAGGCGATAGCCTCCCTGCGGTCCCCGCACACTTTTTACATAATCTGCTTTCACAAGCACCGAAATAATCTGTTCCAGATATTTCGCAGAAATCTCCTGTCGTTTTGCGATATCCTTGACTCTCACCGGTTCTTCTGTCCCGTGGAGCGCAATATCCAGCATCAGTCGCAGCGCATATCTGCCCTTAGTAGAGATTTTCATATGATACGCTCCTTTCCTATCAGCAAAATTCATTCTCCTTATATCATATATTTTTACTAGGAAAAAAGCAAGCCCTATTCTTTCTTTTTTTCTCCCTGGTAACCCATTCCAAAGAGCCTGCAAGGGCATATTCGGGTACAAATGTAATACCCAGGCGATTCACGTCTCTTTACTCATCATCCACCGCTTTTTTGAGCTGTTTGAGAGCCTGATGCAGTATCTTTCTCGGGCATGCGACATTAAATCGCTGAAATCCCTTTCCGGCTGTTCCGAAAATGCGTCCGCTGTCCAGCCACAGATTCGCCTTTTTTACAACCAGCTCTTCTAACTGGTTATCCGTCAGTCCAAGATCGCCAAAATCCACCCATACAAGATAGGTTGCCTCCGGATAAATCATTTTTATCTGTGGGATATTTTCTTTCAGATAGGAATCCATAAAATCAATATTGCTCTTAATATATTTTCTGACAGCCTCATACCATTCCTTTCCAAATTGATAGGCTGCCTTGCAGGCAGCTAATCCGGCAGCATTCAGCTGGCTGTATCCGGAAGCGTCGATTGCCAATTGAAATTTCCGGCGCAATATCTTGTTTTTTATCACCAGATTGGATACCTGTAAGCCAGCCAGGTTAAATGTTTTACTGGGTGATGTTGCCGTCACACAAATCTGATCAAAATGTTCTTTAGCGGTAATAAAGGGCTGATGATTTCCGTTCCAGACAAAATCTGCATGGATCTCATCACTGAAAACAATTACCTCATGCTTTCTTAAGATCTCTCCCATCTGAATCAGCTCTGCCTTCTTCCATGCCCTGCCGACCGGATTGTGTGGATTACAAAGCAAAAAGAGCCTGACATTGTTTTCCACAATCTTTCTTTCAAAATCTTCCTTGTCAATATGATAGGTCTTATTATCTTTATCATAAACCAGATCACTGCTGACGACCTTTCGCCCGTTTTTCCGGATCACATCACTAAAAGGATAATAAACAGGCTGCTGGATCAATACGGCTTCCCCGGGACTGGTAAAAGCCTGAATTGCCATGCCGATCGCATACACAACACCCGGTGTCTTCACAATTTCCTCTTCCAAAACACGATATCCATATTGATCACGGATCCATTTATTTACTGCCTGATAATATTCATCCTGAGTATCCGTATATCCATAAATGCCATGCTCAGCCTGTTTCACAAGATCATCCTGAATATAGGAGGAAATCCGGAAATCCATATCCGCTACCCATAAAGGAAGAATACCCTCCGGCATGCCTCTTCGGACGGCAAAATCATATTTGAGACAATCAGTTCCATTCCGTTCAATTACCTGATCAAAATCCAGATTTTTCTCAGCCATAAAATGCCCCTTTCAGATCCGCAATCAAGTCATTAATATTTTCAATTCCCACGGACATACGGAGTGTGGTTTCCGTAATACCGTTCTTCTCCAAGACATCTGCGGGAACATCTGCATGAGTCTGCCGGATCGGATAAGTCAGCAGCGTCTCTGCGCCTCCCAGACTTTCGGCAAAACGGATCAGCTGCACATTCTGAAGCAGTCTTTGGGCAATTTCTTTGTCTCTTACATCAAATGTGATCATTGCACCAAATCCCCGTGCCTGCTTTTTCATCACCTCATAGCCC
>JALERW010000112.1 GCA_022763925.1 Lachnospiraceae bacterium | reverse complement strand
TATTCCTGAATGGTCCGGTCAGAGGTGAACTTGCCGCTGCAGGCCATATTCATCATGGCGCTTCTTGCCCAGCCCTTCTCATCGCGGTATGCTGCCTCCACCTTCTTATGCGCCTCCGCATAGGAACGGAAGTCCTTGAGGATAAAATACACATCCGGTGTGCCGTATTTATCCGTCAGCAGAGAATCGTAGATCTCCCGGAAAAGCTCCGGATCCTCCGGAGAATAGGTTCCGTTGATAAGCTGCATCAGCACATTTCGGATATCCTGATCGCTATTGAAAATATCTCTCGGATTATAGCCGCCGTTCTGCTCATAGTTGATGACCTCATCCGAGCTCAGGCCAAAGATAAAGGCATTTTCCTGACCGACCTCCTCCACGATCTCCACATTGGCTCCGTCCATGGTTCCGATGGTCAGCGCTCCGTTCAGCATAAACTTCATATTGCCGGTACCGGATGCCTCCTTGCTGGCCGTAGAGATCTGCTCGCTGACATCAGCCGCAGCAAAAATGATCTCCGCATTGGACACACGGTAATCCTCGATAAATACCACCTTCAGCTTTCCGTTGATGGAGCGGTCATTATTGATCACATCCGCAACCGAATTGATGAGCTTGATGGTCAGCTTTGCCCGGCGGTAGCCTGCTGCCGCCTTGGCTCCGAAAATAAAGGTTCTCGGATAGAAATCCATTTCCGGATGAGCCTTGATCTCATTGTACAGATACATCACATGCAGAATATTCAGAAGCTGACGCTTATATTCATGAAGACGCTTTACCTGCACATCGAAAATCGAGCGGGGATCCACATCGATTCCGTTATGCTCCTTAATGTATTTTGCAAGACGCACCTTGTTCTGATACTTGATATTCATGAACTCATGCTGCGCCTTCTCATCATCCACATACAGCTTCATCTCAGCGATCCGGGGCAGATCCGTGATCCACTCGTCTCCGATATGAGCCGTTACCCAGTCTGCCAGCAGCGGATTGCCGTGAAGCAGGAACCGGCGCTGGGTGATTCCGTTCGTCTTATTATTGAACTTCTCCGGCATCATCTGGTAGAAATCCTTCAGCTCCTGATTCTTCAGGATCTCCGTATGAAGCCTTGCGACACCGTTTACGGAATAGCTTCCCACGATGGCCATATGTGCCATGCGTACCTGACCGTCATAGATGATCGCCATTTTGCGCTGCTTCTCCTGATCTCCCGGATACCTTCTGCTGATTTCCGCACAGAATCTGCGGTTAATCTCCTCAACGATCTGGTAAATTCTCGGAAGCAGTCTGGAAAACAGCTCAATGGGCCATTTCTCCAGCGCCTCTGCCATGATCGTATGATTCGTGTACGCACAGGTCTTCGTTGTAATATCCCACGCTTCTTCCCACTCCAGATTCTCTTCATCCAGAAGAATCCTCATCAGCTCTGCAACGGTCAGTGTCGGATGGGTATCATTCATCTGGAAGGTCACCTTCTCATACAGTCTGTGTACATCCCCGCCGAGACGCTCCTTATAATAATTCACTGCGGTCTGAATGCTGGCGGAAACAAAGAAATACTGCTGCTTCAGCCGCAGCTCCTTGCCGGCATAGTGATTATCATTCGGGTAAAGCACCTCTACGATATTCTTTGCCAGGTTCTCCTGCTCCACCGCCTTCTGATAATCTCCCTTATCAAAGGAATCCAGATGGAACTCATTGATCGCCTCCGCATCCCAGATACGAAGGGTGTTCACCATATTGTTGCCATAGCCTACCACCGGCATATCGTAAGGTACTGCCAGCACAGACTGATAGCCCTCCTGAACAAAATAATTTCTCTTCTTCTCCTGGTCATATTCCACACGGACATAACCGCCGAATTTTACTTCCGTCGCATATTCCGGACGGCGGATCTCAAACGGATTGCCGTTCTTCAGCCAGTTATCCGGAACCTCCTTCTGATAACCGTCCTCAATCTTCTGCTTGAACATCCCGTAACGGTACCGGATGCCGCAGCCGTAAGCCGGATATCCAAGGGTCGCAAGAGAATCCAGGAAGCATGCCGCCAGTCTTCCAAGGCCGCCGTTTCCGAGAGCTGCATCCCGCTCCTCATCCTCGATCACATTCAGATCACAGCCCAGCTCCTCCAGCGCTTCCTTCACTTCATTATAAAAAGTCAGGTTGATCAGATTATTGCCCAGCGCACGTCCCATCAGGAATTCCATGGAAAGATAATAAACGGTCTTGGGATCCGATTTTTCCACTTCCTTCGCGGTAGACATCCATGCGTCAATGATGGCATCCTTCACCGCATAACAGACTGCCTGGAAGATCTGCTGCTGTGTGGCTTCCTTCATTGTCTTGCGGTACAGGGTCTTCACATTATAGACCACACTTCGCTTAAACAATTCCTTGTCAAAATCTCTCTTTTCTGCCATAATACTCCTCCTTCTGTTTTTTTACCGCCGGGAAGCCCCCTCCCCGGCGCCATCGTATCACCCAATATCAGCTGTTTTTCTTAACACCCAGCTCAACCTGTTCCCCGTTGATCGACCATTCCTTCACATATCCGTCGGTCGTTCCGGAAACGATCGCATCCGCCAGCACCTCCGACCGAATGGTCTCATCATTTCGCTCAAAGATTCCGGCAAGCTTCTCATTCTTCGCGTGAGAAACTGTGATCCGGTCCATAACCTCAAATCCGGCTTCCTTACGCATGGTCTGGATCTTGCTGATGATCTCGCGGACGAAGCCCTCCTCCACAAGCTCCGGTGTCAGATTCGTATCCAGAACAACGGTCATGCTGTTGTCTCCCTCGGAAACATAGCCTTCCATCTGCGCCATATCAATGAGCAGGTCCTCCTGGGTCAGCACAACCTCCTGGCCATTTACCTCAAAGGTCAGGGATCCCTTCTCATTCAGTTCATCCATGGCTTTATTGCCGTCCAGAGAAGACAGATATCCGCGGATGCCGCCCAGCAGCTTGCCGTACTTCGGTCCGACGGTCTTTAACTGCGGCTTAAAAGTATAGGTGGTAAAGCTTCTGACATCCTGCGTGAATACCACCTCTTTGATATTCAGCTCATCCTCAATGATTTCCTTATAGAACTTTGAAAGCTCGGTATCTGCCTTGACAAACATGGTTCCGATGGGCTGACGGTTCTTGATGTTCGCCGTATTTCTGCAGGCACGGCCCATCACAACGATCTTCAGCACCTCGTCCATATCCTTCTCCAGCTCGACATTGATCCATGCCTCATGCACGGCCGGGAAATCACACAGATGAATGCTCTCCGGAGCAGCCTTATCAATGCTGCGCACCAGATTCTGGTAAATGTCCTCCGTCATGAACGGAATCATGGGAGCAGCGGCCTTACAGATGGTCACAAGAGAAGTATACAGGGTCATGTAGGCATTGATCTTATCCTGAGGCATTCCCTTTGCCCAGAAACGCTCACGGCTTCTTCTTACATACCAGTTGCTTAAGTCATCCACAAAATCCTGGAGCGCTCTTGCCGCCTCCGGGATCCGGTAATTTTCCAGATTCGTGTCCACGGCCTTCACAACCGAATTCAGCCTGGACAGGATCCATTTATCCATAACTGCCAGCTTCTCATAATCCAGTGTATATTTTGTAGCGTCAAACTCATCAATATTCGCATAGAGCACAAAGAATGCATAGGTATTCCACAGCGTGCCCATGAACTTTCTCTGTCCTTCAGTCACCGCCTTGCCGTGGAAACGGTTTGGCAGCCAGGGCGCACTGTTGATGTAGAAATACCAGCGGATGGCATCTGCGCCGTAAGTCTCAAGCGCCTCAAACGGATCCACCGCATTTCCCTTGGACTTGCTCATCTTCTGACCGTTCTCATCCTGTACATGGCCCAGAACGATAACATTCTTGTAAGGCGCCTTATTGAAGATCAGCGTGGAGATCGCCAGCAGGGAGTAGAACCAGCCTCTGGTCTGGTCCACCGCCTCGGAAATAAAATTCGCCGGGAACTGCTGTTCAAACAGTTCTTTATTTTCAAACGGATAATGATGCTGTGCGAACGGCATGGAGCCGGAATCAAACCAGCAGTCGATCACCTCAGGCACCCGGTGCATCTCTTTCCCGCAGTGCGGACATTTCATCGTCACCGCATCGATATACGGGCGGTGCAGTTCAATATCCTCCGGACAATTGTCGGACATTTCCTTTAACTCAGCAATGCTTCCGATGGAATGCATATGTCCGCACTCGCACTCCCAGATATTCAGGGGAGTTCCCCAGTACCGGTTCCGGCTGATGCCCCAGTCCTGGACATTCTCCAGCCAGTCGCCGAAGCGTCCCTTGCCGATGCTCTCAGGGATCCAGTTGATCGTATTGTTATTGCGGATCAGATCCTCCTTCACCGCTGTCATCTTGATAAACCAGGATTCTCTTGCATAATAGAGCAGAGGCGTATCACATCTCCAGCAGTGGGGATAGCTGTGCTCGAACCTGGGCGCATCGAAAAGAAGCCCTCTCTCATCCAGATCCTTAAGCACCATGGGGTCTGCCTTCTTCACAAAGACACCTGCCCAGGGTGTCTCTTCGGTCATCTCACCCTTGGGATCTACCAGCTGTACAAAGGGAAGATCGTACTTTCTTCCCACATTGGCATCGTCCTCACCGAAGGCCGGTGCGATATGAACCACGCCGGTACCGTCAGTCAGCGTAACATAACCGTCACAGGTCACATAGTGGCCCTTCTTATGCTGCTTCTCGCATACCTTTGCGGTAAAATCGTAAAGCGGCTCGTATTCCTTGTATTCCAGATCCTTACCGGTATACTTCTCCAGGATCTCATAAGCCGGAGCCTCTTCCGTTCCAAGCTTTCCAAGCACCGTATCCAGCAGCGCCTCCGCCATATAATATACATGGCCGTCGGCAGCCTTTACCTTGGCATAGTCCTCTTTCGGATTCACGCAGAGCGCCACGTTGGAGGGCAGGGTCCAGGGCGTAGTGGTCCATGCCAGAATATACGCATCCTCATCCTTCACCTTAAAGCGCACCACCGCAGAGCGCTCCTTCACGTCCTTATAGCCCTGAGCCACCTCATGGCTGGACAGGGGGGTTCCGCAGCGCGGGCAGTAGGGAACGATCTTAAATCCCTTATACAGAAGCTTCTTCTCCCAGATCTGCTTTAATGCCCACCATTCGGACTCGATAAAATCATTGTGATAGGTTACATACGGATGATCCATATCCGCCCAGAAGCCTACGGTATTGGAGAAATCCTCCCACATCCCCTTATACTTCCAGACACTCTCCTTACAGTGCTCGATAAAAGGCTCCACGCCGTACTCCTCGATCTGCTCCTTGCCGTCCAGGCCAAGCATCTTCTCCACTTCCAGCTCCACCGGAAGTCCGTGAGTATCCCAGCCGGCCTTTCTCGGAACCATATAGCCCTTCATGGTGCGGTATCTGGGAATCATATCCTTGATTACACGGGTCAGAACATGACCGATATGCGGCTTGCCGTTGGCAGTCGGGGGGCCGTCGTAAAAGGTATAGGTCTCGCCCTCTTTCCTGCTGTCGATACTCTTCTCAAAAATATGGTTTTCACGCCAGAACTCTTCGGTCTTCTTCTCTCTTTCAACAAAGTTCAGATTTGTTAAAACCTTCTGATACATAGCTTCGTTCCTCCTCATCTTCTTTCACAGCCCCATTCCAGGCTAAAAAAAACTTCCGCCCTGTAATCAGGGCGAAAGCTCGCAACCACCTTATTACTGCATACGCCTGCGGACAGCCTCCGCATGTTATATGCGCTCCCTGTAACGGAGGGAACACCGTCAGAGCCTACTGGTCCGAAACAATCCTGCCTGCTTCGGCTTTCAGTCTGCAACTCAGAAGGGATCTTCGTCCGCTTTCTACTCGTATCAGTTCCCACCAGTCCTGACTCTCTGCAAGGTTTCAAAAACGGCTACTGTCTTCTTCACAGTCTTTCACGACAGCCATTATAAGCAAAAAACGCCGTATTGTCAAGGAATTTTCCCATTTTCAGGCAATTCGGGCGAAGGCCTTTCGGAACCGTTCCAGGGCATCCGTAAGGGTCTTTCTCGTGCAGGCCAGATTCAGCCGCTCAAAGCCGTCTCCCGCCGGACCGAATATATATCCTTCATCCAGAAACAGTCGGGCCTCCTCGTGCAGATAGTTCTCCAGCTCCTTTCCCTTCATGCCAAAGCTGCGGCAGTCAAACCAGCACAGATAGGTCCCCTCCAGATCTGCGACCCATACCTTCGGAAAATACTCCGCCATGAAATCCTTCAGGCACTGATAATTTCCATATACATGCGCACACATCTGATCCACCCAGTCCCCGCACTGCATATAGCCGGTCTCCAGCGCACGCATGCCGAAAATGCTGTAGGTATAGCAGCCGGATCTTCGGATCTCCTCCGAAAAGCGCTCCCTCAGCTCCTCATTGGGGATCAGAATGTTCGCCACACACAGAGCGGCCAGCGAAAAGGTCTTGCTGGGAGCCGTACAGACAATACAGCGCTGTGCATACTCCGGTCCCAGGGATGCAAATACCGTATGTACATACCCGGGCATGATCACATCAAAATGAATCTCGTCACTGACAACCAGCACATCATGCTTCAGGCAGATATCCCCGATCCGCCGAAGCTCCTCCCTCGTCCAGACACGCCCCAGCGGATTGTGCGGGCTGCATAAAAGAAGCATCCGGGCCCTTTTTGCCTTCTCCTCCAGATCCTCAAAATCAATCTCATATCGTCCGTCTGCCAGCCTCAGCGGACTCTCCAGCACACGCCTTCCATTCATGCGGACCGCGCGGTAAAAAGGATAATAGACCGGTGTGAGCAGCAGCACCTCATCTCCCGGATCGGAAAAAGCACGGACGGCCGCCTGCAGTGCCTGCACCACTCCGTTGGTCTGCACGATCCAGGACGGATCGATCTCCCAGTTATGCCGCGTTTTCATCCAGTGGCAGACGGCACTTCCGTAACGCTCTCCCCAGCTGGTATAGCCCCACATGCCGAACTCGGCCGTCTTTTTCAGCTCCTCAATGATCTCCGGCGGAGATAAAAGCTCCATGTCCGCCACGGAAAGGGGGACGATGCCCGGCTCCTGTATTCCCATGGAATCCCACTTGGCTGCTTCCATATTATATCTGGCATGTGCCGTGGTAAAATCATAGTTCATCCCGAAACACTCCTTTTTTTCTTTTTCTGTCCTTTCGGTACCTGGTTTCATCATACCTTCCTTATTCAGCCCTGTCAATCGGCCGATGTTTTCCCTGATTTTTCCAAATCTTAAATTTCTATAATCGGTCAGCCAACCATTGAAATAATGTTCCGGATAATTTATAATACTTCTATAAAATTCGAGCGCCAAGTTAGGAGATATACATGAAATTTGCACATAAGGCCATGGCAGTTCTGTTGGCGGGAATTGTCTGCTTTTCTTTCAGTACCTTTACATCCCATGCAACACAGACCACAGAAGACGCGACAGAAGCGGAAAGTGAAACGACGGATGCCTCTTCCTTACCCATTGAATCCAATGAAATCAGCGGCTGGCCCCAGGGCCCTGTTGTCAGTGCAGAATCTGCCATTCTTATGGATGCCGCGACCGGAACCATCCTCTATTCCAAAAATATCGATGCCAGGGAATACCCTGCCAGCATTACCAAACTCATGACCGTTCTTCTTGCTCTTGAGAACAGCTCTCTGGACGAGACCGTGGTCTTTTCCCAGAATGCAGTATTCAGTATCGAGCGGGCCAGCAGCCATATTGCCCGTACTACCGATGAAGAGCTGACCATGGAGCAGTGTCTGTACGCCATTATGCTGGAATCAGCCAACGAATGTGCCAATGCCGTTGCCGAGCATATCGCAGGTTCTGTCGAGGCATTCGCCGATATGATGAACCAGCGGGCCGCCGAGCTTGGCTGTACCA
>JALERW010000105.1 GCA_022763925.1 Lachnospiraceae bacterium | reverse complement strand
AAGGAAAAATAAAGGAGAGGAAAAATGGCAGACATTACAAAAGATATCGATGCGCTTGCGGGGGAACGCTGGTTCCCTATGGAAACATCGATCACAGAAGATATGAAAAATTTATGGGGAGACTGGGGCGTGTGTTCGGAGGTGGACACATTAAGAGATGTAATTGTGCGCCGACCGGGCGCTGAAATCGAAAACTTCGACTGGCAGGCCGCACGTTTCCGGGCGCCCATTGATCCGGAGAGATTCCGCGCTCAGCACGATGCGCTTATGGATATTTACCGCGCACATGGTGTAAGAGTTCATTATATTGAGGAGCAGAGGGCAGACCGTCCGAATGCGGTTTTCTGCCGGGATCTTCTGCTCATGACACCGGAAGGTGCGATTGTTACGAGACCGGCCATGGAAGCACGCCGCGGGGAAGAACGGTATATGGCCAAAGCGCTGGCGGACCTGGGGGTGCCGATTATCCGTACGATCTGTGGAAGTGCAACATTTGAGGGGGCAATGGGGCTATGGATCGACCGCCATACGATCGTTCTGGCCTCTGGTGTCAGAACAAACCGGGAAGGCTATGAGATGGTGGAGTATGAACTGCGCCGCATGGGTGTCACGGATATCATTCATATGCAGATCCCTTATGGACATGCACATATAGACGGCCTGCTCAATATGGCCAGTCATGATGTCGCGGTGATTCATGCTTCACAGGTTCCCTATGACGTGTGCGATGCCCTGAAGAAGAAGGGGATTAAGCTCCTGGAATGTCCGTCCCGTGTGGAGGCAAAGGAGACGCTTGCCATCAACTTTGTTGCGATCGAGCCGGGAACAGTAGTGATGCCGGCAGGAAATCCGAGGACTCAGGAACTGCTGGAGAAGAATGGGATCAAGGTAATTCCGGTGGAATATGATGAGGTATTAAAGGGATATGGAGCAATTCATTGCTGTACTGCCTTTTTAAAGAGAGGCTGATTTGCATAAAAGGAAAGAGGTCTGTAAAATAAGTCTTCAATTAGGAATAGCCAGTTCCGGCAGATGCCGGTTCTGGCTATTTTTCGATTATCTTGCCGCTTACACGGAAGCAGACTAAATGTATTCCCTCTCCAGCGGGAGCGTGGTGCAGTGCAGTGCTCCTCCGCCGTTCATGATTTCATCATAAGGGATCTGGATGATATCGATTCCCCGCTTGTACAGGCGTTCGGCGGTCCGGTCGGTTCCGGTGCACATCATAATTTTCCCGGGCTTCAGCTGCAGGCAGTTGCAGGAGAACCAGTCGTCCTCCGGGTGTACGTCAATGGTTTCGATGCCAAGCTCTTTGAGCTTCTCAAGGAAGAAATACGGAAGCTTGGTGATGTTTACCAGGGCTTTATCCACATCTACCATGGTGAAGGCGCCGTCGATGTGGAGAGCGTAGCCGGTCATGGGGACGGTGATGACCGCAATGCCCATGGGCTCCAGGATCTCCTTTACCTGACGGATTCCTTCAGAATTGGTTCTCTGGGAATGGCCGATGGCAACATGCTTCGGATCGATGAAGGCGAAATTTCCGCCCTCCAGGGTTCCGGTGCCGTTGATGGTGCGCAGGATGGGCATACCAAGGGCAGCCACATTCTTTGTAAGCACGCATTCCTCGCCGCGGCGCATTTTCGGGCCCATACGGCTGATGATCAGACCGCCGGGAACCGCGATGCCCATATCACGGGTATTGACATACTGCGTACCGTGGTCTTCCGGAACGCCTTCCAGGTAAACAACCTCTACGCCGTTTTCCCGGAGGATCCGGGTGAAATTGTCGTGCTGCTCCTGCATGCGCTCCAGAATCGGCTGTCGGTCACAGCGCCAGTACCAGGAATGGTTTTCACCCATGATAGCGCCGATCTCATCATCCCATTTATCCATGGTGATAACATTCATTTCATTTCCGGGACGGCGCATCAGGACTGTTTTTAATGTTCCGACCTCGCTGTTGCAGCCCCAGCGCTTTCCCCATACCAGGTCCATCATTTCAGGGGATTCGAAGGAAGGCTCTTCCATCGGGGGAAAATATTTTAACACGCGATGATAGTCTTCTGCATTTTTGATACCCATTGTTTTTTTCTCCCTTTCATTTGTTGGATGCTTATAACATCTTTTTCAAAAATTCCCGCGCACGCTCGGTTTTTGGCGCGGCAAAAAATTCTTCCGGAGCAGTATCCTCCAGAATCTGACCATTGTCCATAAAAACGATTCGGTCTGCCACTTCGCGGGCAAAGCCCATCTCATGGGTGACAAGAAGCATGGTAATGCCGGTCTTTGCAAGCTCCTTGATCACGTCCAGTACCTCAGTTACCATTTCCGGATCCAGAGCAGAGGTGGGCTCGTCAAAAAGAATTACCTGCGGATCCATGGCAAGAGCTCTGGCAATGGCAACACGCTGTTTCTGGCCGCCGGACAGGGTGACAGGATATACGTTGGCCTTATCTGCGAGGCCGACCCGCTCCAGAAGCTGCATGGCCTTTTCTGCAGCCTGTGCCTTGGTCAGGCGTTTGGTCTTTACAGGAGCGTAGATCATGTTTTTGAGCACTGTCATATGGGCGAAGAGATTGAAATGCTGGAATACCATGCCAACATTCTGTCGAAGGGCTGTGATGGAAGTATCCTTTGCCGTGATGGATTTGCCATCCACAAAAATTTCTCCGCCGGTAGGCGTTTCCAGAAGATTGATGCTGCGCAGAAGGGTGGATTTGCCGGAACCGGATGGGCCGATGATGGCAACCACCTCGCCTTTATTGACATGGAGACTTACATCCTTCAGGACCTCAAGGGAACCGAAGCTTTTGTACAAATGTTTAACGTCGATCACTCTTGTTCACCCACCTTTCCAAACGTCTGGAAACCAGATCCAGAATTTCCACCAGGATAAAGTAAATAATGGCTACTGTGAGCAGCGGCTCGAATGCCCGGTAAGAGCGGGAAATGATGAGCTGTGCTGCGCGAAGAAGGTCAACCATACTGATACAGGATACCAGGGAGGTATTCTTGAGCAGGTTGATCATCTCATTGACCAGGCCCGGCAGAACGCTTTTTAATGCCTGGGGCATGACAATGTCAATCATGACCCAGGGGCTGGAGACCCCGAGGGCGAGGGCGGCTTCCCGCTGACCATAGTCAACGGCCATGATGCCTCCGCGCAGTGTCTCAGAGAGGTAGGCTGCCGAGTTCAGGGACAGGGCGATCGTGCTGGCCTGCAGGGGAGTCAGGTTGCCGCCGGTGAGCTGAGGAACGCCGAAATAAACGAGCATCAGCTGGACGAGAAGAGGAACGCCCCGGAACACGGCTGTATAGAAAGAGGTAATAATACGAAGCACCCGGAATCGGGACAATTTCATAAATGCCAGAGGAATGGCAAGAAGAAATCCGAAAAATAATGCCAGAAGCGTGACCTTAATGGTGATCCCGGTAGCGGACACAAGATAGCTGGCGTACTGTGGAATAATGTTAAAATCTAAATTCATAAATTGAACCCCATACTTTCATGATGAAAAGAAAAGGACAAGTAAGAAATCCTACCTGTCCTTTGGAATACTGCCTGTTACAAGTTAATCGGCGTTTTCTTCGCCAAGCCAGCTGGCAACGATTTCGTGAATGACACCTTCATCTTTCAGTTCTTTCAGAGCATTATTGATGGTCTCGTAATATTCCGATTCCTTCGGGAAGGCGATTGCGTACTGAGACGGCGTATCGCCGATTTCTTCCGGATCAATGACAAAGTAGGAAAGCTCCGGATTCTCTTCGCATCGAACCTGGCAGTTGCCGCCGTCCGTCATGACAGCATCAGTTCTGCCGGCGATCAGCTCCTGGATTGCAGTGGCACCGTTCTCGAAAGTCGTAAGGGTGACACCCTCGATCAACGGGATTTTCATCTCATAGTTCTCTCCGTTTGCACAGGAAACGGTCTTGCCGTTCAGGTCGGCAGCGCTCTGAAAGCCGTCTTCGGTCCGGAACAGAATGCCGAGCTTTTCCGTATAATATCCGTCGGAAAAATCAACGGCTTCTCTTCTCTCATCCGTAGCAGACATTCCGGAAATTACGAAATCCACCTGATTTGCCTGGATGGCAGCGATCAGGGAAGCAAAATTCATGTTGGAGATCTCGTAGGTAAATCCGCATTTATCGGCAAGTGCGGCGAGAATCTCGATATCGATTCCCTCATATTCGCCGCTTCCCTCTGCAACGGTCTCAAAGTTTGCATATGTAGGGCTTAAGCCGACCACCAGATGAACTCCATCCAGAGGCTTTCCGGTGGTGTCGGAAGCGGTGTCTGCTGCGTCTGTGGTTTCGGCTGTTTCTTCTTCTGCTTCTTCCTGGGCAGGAGCTGTCTCCTCCTGGGTCTCCTTGGAGCCGCAGCCTGCAAGCATGGATACGGTCAGGACGCCACAGAGAAGCATAGCAAGTAATTTCTTCATAATTATACATCCTCTCTTGTTTAAAAATTCGCGGACACCTGATAAAGCACCGCGTTAAATTTTAAAATTCGTCGATATATAAAGGATAATATCGTTTTCGGGGATTGTCAAGCGCAATCAAAAACTTAATTCATTTTTTGTATAATAATACAACAAAAGAAGTATAAAGACGGTCATATATCCGGAGGCGCATTGACAGGGAAAAGGGGCAATGCTATGATGAGCAAAAAGAAGCGGCAGCGGGAGGAATGGTTATGAATTATGATGCGCTGGAAAGCAGGTATCCGTCCAGAAGGGGACTGGTGTATGGAAAAAAAGGAATGGTCTGTACCTCTCAGCCGCAGGCGGCGCAGGCAGGCCTGGATATTCTGAAAAAGGGCGGAAATGCAGTGGACGCCGCACTGGCAGCCGCAGCCTGCCTGACGGTGGTGGAGCCCTGCTCCAACGGCATCGGAGGGGATTGCTTTGCGCTGGTATGGAAGGATGGGAGGCTGTATGGCCTGAATGGGAGCGGCCCTTCCCCGGCTTTGCTTAAGGCAGACCGGCTTTGGCAGGCCGGTTTGACAGAAATTCCGGAAAAGGGCTGGATTCCGGTCACGGTTCCCGGTGTTCCGGCAGCCTGGGCATGCCTGAATGAGCGGTTCGGAGCACTCTCTCTTCGGGAGGACCTGCAGCCGGCAGTCGACTGTGCAGGAGAAGGGTTTCCGGTTACTCCGGTGATTGCCCATGCCTGGAGGCAGGCCGGGAGGGCGATGATGCCTTTTCGGGGGAAGGAAGAATTTCAGGAATGGTTTCGTGTGTTTACGGATGACGGAAGAACACCGGAGGCGGGAGAGCTGTGGAGGCTTCCGGATCATGCCCGGACACTGGAGGCAATAGGAGAAAGCCGGGCGGAGGAATTTTACCGCGGAAGTCTTGCGGATGCGATGGAAGCATTTTCCCTTCGGACCGGAGGCCTTTTAAGGAAAGGGGATCTGTTATCCTATGCTCCCCAATGGGTGGAGCCGGTTTCTGTCACCTATAAAGGGTATGATATATGGGAGCTTCCGCCCAACGGAAATGGGGTTGTTGTGCTGGCAGCGCTGAATATCCTGGAACAGCTAAAGATAAAGGGTCATGAGGATCCGGAAGGGATTCACAGACAGCTGGAGGCCATGAAGCTTGCCTTTGCCGATGGGCAGCAGTTTCTGGCAGATCCCAGAAGGATGAGGCTCCCGGTGGATGCACTTCTGAACAAATCATATGCGAAAGAGCGGGCGGGACAGATCCGGGAGAGGGCAATGCTTCCGGAGCATGGAACCCCCTATTGTGGGGGAACGGTGTATTTGTGCACGGCGGATGAAAGCGGTATGATGGTGAGCTTTATTCAGAGCGGATATGATGATTTCGGCTCCGGAATTGTAGTTCCGGGAACGGGAATCAATCTGCAGGATCGGGGCTGCGGCTTTTCCCTCGATCCGGAAAGCCCCAATTTCCTGGAGCCGGGCAAGCGGCCCTATCATACGATCATACCCGGATTTTTGGGAAAAGACGGAGCGGCGCTGGGACCCTTCGGCGTAATGGGGGCGATGATGCAGCCTCAGGGACACGTGCAGGTGCTTATGAATCTGATCGATTTCGGGATGAATCCGCAGGATGCGCTGAATGCACCCAGATGGCAGTGGAAGGGCGAAAGGAAGGTGGAGCTGGAGGCAGGGTTCGGTCCGGAGGTCCTTTGCAGTCTGAGAAAACGGGGGCATGAGGTTTCCACTGCGGGAAATCCCTGGTCCATGGGGCGGGGGCAGATGATCCTGCGCCAGGAAAACGGTGTGTATGTGGGGGCCACCGAGCCCCGGGCAGACGGCTGTGCCCTTCCCTGGTAGATGCCTTTTCGGGTGTTTTAAAGAGCAGCGGCACGGATAATCCCGAAGCCTTCTGACATATAATGAATAAAAACCGGGATTGGCGAGGGCATAATATGCAGAAACTGAAGGATGTGGCGGCAGCTGCGGTTTTCGTGCTTCTGTTCCCCTGTGTGGTGCTGCTTTTTTCGGGAAAAGAGGTGCCTTTCCGGAAGGTTTCGGAAAAGGCTGGGGCTTCGGAGGGGTATTATATCCGGACAGAGCACGGGGCGGCATCGGAAACGCTGGATCTTAAGAGCTATACGCTGGGGGCTGCTGCAGCTGTCCTGTGGGCGGACTGTGAAGAGGAAATGATGAAGGCGCAGATGGTACTGGTGCGGACAAATCTTCTGCGGAAGATACAGGAAGCGGGAGAGGATCATACCATTTCCGAAGCGCAGCTGTCGGAAGTCTATATGGAACCGGAGCTGCAAAGAAGAAAATTCGGAAGCGAATTTGAGACGTTTTGGGAGAGGCTTACAAAAGCCGGAGAGGACACGGAAGGGTGGATTCTGACCTTTGAGGGAGAACCGGTGGAGGCCGCTTATCATCTGGTGAGCAGCGGAAGGACCCGAATGGGCAGCGAGGTGCTGGATGGGGAATATCCATATCTTCAGCCGGTGGAATGTGCCGAAGACCGGTACGCAAAAGATTATCTGATGCGGAAGGAAATTTCCGGGGAAGAATGGAGAACCACGCTGGAAGCGGCAGGATATGATCCGGATGCAGAGCTTCAGATCGCAGTGCGGGATGCATCTGGGTATGTATGCCGGATCAAACTGGGAGAGCAGGTGCTGGGAGGAGAAGAGTTCCGGCGTCTGTTCGACCTGAATTCTGCGGATTTTTTTATCGAAGAGGGAGGCTTAGGGAAGATCATTACCACAAAGGGCGTGGGACATGGGCTTGGCATGAGCCAGTATGGGGCAAATGTATATGCAGAAAACGGAGCGGATTTCAGGGAAATTCTTGCCCGTTTTTTCCCGGGAACGGAATTGAAAAAAATTGAATAGAAGACTGGTAATTGGCAAAGCTATAGGCAGAGGTGATGATAATGAAGAGACTCAACAGAAAGCTGTCTTCCGGGGAAATGGCAGTTATGGCTGTTCTGCTTCTGTGTATGGTTCTGGCAGTTACCATTAGTGCAATACGGGTTGCCTCCAGTCAGAACTCGCAGGAGGATCAGTTCGTGGAGCTTAATCAGACCGGGGATGTTTCGGAGCAGTCGGCAGCGGATACAGAGACAGACAGCCGGGAAACTACGGGAGAGACGGTAATCAACAAGGGAGTACCCGAAAAAACAAAGGAGATCAAAACAGAAAGCAGCATGGATCTGATTGCAAAGGAGGATCAGGAGGAGGTAACGCTGGAAGACGGAATCGGGCCGGCAGAAGACCCCCCGGTTCAAAGCGCGGATCAAACCGCACAGGAGCAGCCGGAGACGGTAAAGGCCTCTGCAGCGGTACAGGAGGCTGCACATATTCCGGATTTTGAGGCAGGGGACAGGCTTTCCTGGCCGGTAAGCGGAAATGTGATCCTGGATTTTTCCATGGACCATACCATTTATTTCCCAACCCTGAAACAGTATAAATATAATCCGGCGATCGTGATTTCCAGTGAGACGGGAACCGCAGTGGAAGCTGCAGCGGACGGAAAGGTGACATCGATACAGGTAAATGAAGAGACCGGAACTACCGTGACGGTAGATATGGGAAATGGCTATACGGCTCTTTACGGACAGCTCAAGGAGGTTCCGGTAAAGGAAGGAAGTGTCGTATACCGGCATGAGGTACTCGGGTATATCAGTGAGCCCGCGAAATATTATACCGTGGAAGGAAGCAATCTGTACTTTGAGGTACAAAAGGACGGTGTGCCGATAGATCCGCTGGATTGCCTGGAATAGAGAAATCTGTGTAAATCCGAAGGTGTTTGCACCAAACGGTGTCGTTGGCGTATAATGAATTAGAGAATGTCGCTGCCTTAGCCCGGCAACGCTGCCGGAGCCGGGAGAAGCCTGAAAATCCGCAATCGATACTTCACAAAAAGTGTCAGGAACTCCAGGTAAAGTACATTCTTTCATCGATTGCTTTATTATAGAAAACGTTCATGGGGAGTATTCTCCATGGCGTTTTACATAGCCGCCGCGTACCGGGAAGCGGTACGCGGGCCAAAGGACGGATAACGTATGAATTATACCTATATTCTCCGGTGCAGGGATGGTTCTCTGTACACAGGGTGGACAAATAATGTGGAAAAACGGGTAGCGGATCATAACAGCGGAAAGGGTGCGAAATATACAAAGGGCAGGAGACCGGTAGAGCTGATTTATTATGAAATGTTTGAGACGAAGGAAGAAGCGATGCGTCGGGAGTGGGAGATCAAACAGTTCTCCAGAAAAGAAAAGGAAGAATTGATAAAAAAAGGCATGTCATGCGATTGACATGCCGATTTTTTTGATGTAATATGTAAACACAACAAGTAGTAATTAAAACTACATATCATAATTTCATGGATTCGACATATAATATCAAGGAAGGAAACAATAAAAGGAAAAGCAGTAAGGAATGACGGAAATCAAAGACAGAAAGAAAGGCGGAATGCGGTATGAAAACTCAGTTTAAGGTAAAGGACCCGGGAAGTGCGATGACTCATTTCATCGGAATGCTTATGGCGATATTTGCGGCAGTTCCGCTGCTCATTAAAGCAGCAAGAGAACCGGACCGGATTCATCTGATCTCTCTTGCGATTTTTATTGCAAGCATGATTCTTCTTTATGCGGCAAGTACGATCTATCACACCCTGGATCTGTCCGAACGGACGAACCGGATTCTGAAGAAGATCGATCATATGATGATTTTTGTGCTGATTGCCGGTACTTATACCCCGGTGTGCCTGATCGCCCTCAAGGGTCCGGTTGGCTACGGGCTTCTTGCCCTGGTCTGGGGAATCGCTGTTCTGGGCATTGTGATTAAGGCATTTTGGATCTATTGCCCGAAATGGTTTTCTTCTATATTATATATTGCCATGGGATGGGTATGCGTGCTTGCATTTACACAGATTATGAACGCTCTTCCGCGGGCTGCTTTTTACTGGCTTCTGGCAGGCGGAATCATTTACACGGTTGGAGGAGTGATTTATGCGCTGAAGCTTCCGATCTTCAATGCGAAGCACAGGAATTTTGGTTCCCATGAGATTTTTCATCTGTTTGTGATGGGAGGGAGCTTCTGTCATTTTATCGTCATGTACGTGTTCATGGCAGGAATGCCGATCGGAGCATAGGAATATAAGAGAAAAGGGCCTCCCGCATGGGATTTGCGGGAAGCCCTTTTTCTCTTATAAGGGGATAGACCGTCAGGCTTCTGTTTTCCAGAGCCCGTGCAGATTGCAGTATGCATATGCAGCGAGGACCTTATCTCCTTCTGCAACTGCAAAGGATGCCTCCGGTTTTTCATTGACGGTAAGCTGTTTGATCTGAATTCCCTGCTCCGTCTGAAGGCAGATCCAGTCGATGTAGTGTGCTTCCACCATCGGGTGCTCCACAGAGCTTACGGTTACCTTTACCGTGCTGCCGTCAATGGCAAGCACCGGATAGTGCTTTTCTGTCGCAGCATCCGTGCTGTTGGGAATAATCTCTTTCATTTTCTGTCCGCAGCACATTACCGGAACAGGACTGGCAGTTACCTCTGTTATGATTTTTTTGCAGTGTTCACAGATAAAAAATTTTACTTCACTCATGCTTTTGCTGCCGCGAAAGATTTGGTGTCCGCGGCATCCTCCTTTCTTTTCTGGATTTTTATTGTTTTGAGTTATATGTTTTCTATGTGCAGAAGCCGGATAACAGAACGGCTTACAGAGCGAAAATTTTATGGTACAGCGCATGCTCCTCTACCCAGGAGGTTACCTGTGCCATTCTGGAAACATCGCCGAGAAGGATCGCACCGCTTAATCTTCCGTTGACAAAATAGTATTTTTCGTACTGCTTTCTGGCAGGATCTTTGAATTCTGCGGTCCGATAAACCAGATTCGGATTCTTTCCGTTATCTCCGATCGCATACAGAGCGGTATTCATGCCGTGGAAGGAAAGTCCGGCAGAGACACCGGTATATTCGGTTGTATCGCCTACTGCATTGGCACCGGCGATACGGCCCTGCTCCTGAGCCTCCGGCCAGATGGCATAATTGACACCTTCAAACTGGGCGCAGTCTCCGCATGCATAAACAAACGGGATATTGGTTTCCATTTTTTTGTTGACAACGATGGCGCGGTCGGTTTCAATGCCGGCTTCTTTTGCAAGAGCAGAATTGGCCCGTACTCCGCAGGAAACGATCACCAGCTGAGCCGGAATTACCGTTCCGTCGCCGAGCTTTACTCCGCTCACATCCGGATCGCCCTCGATGCCCGCGATCTGAACACCGGTGTGAATGGCAATGCCGTTCTCCTGTGCGATTTCCATAAGCATCCGGCCGGCTTCCTCATCCAGCTGACGTCCCATCAGCTGAGGGGCAAGCTCCAGAACCGTTACATTACATTTGGATTTTTTAAGCTCCCAGGCTGCCTCCAGACCGAGAACTCCGCCGCCGATAACGACAACGTCCGTTACGGAAGGAAGAAGCGCAGCGATTTTCTGTATATCACCGATCTTCCGGATTGCAATGACCTGACTGCGGTCATGGCCGGGAATCGGAGGAATGAAGCATTCGGAACCAAGTGCACAGATGAGCCGGTCATATTTAAAACGGATGCCTTCCTGAGCATAGATTTCCTTTGCCTTGATATCAATGGAGGTTACTTCCTTTCCGAGAATCTGCAGGATGTTCTGCTCCTTGTACCAGGACGCATCTTTTACTGCGATCTGTTCCGGATTCATTCCGGCGAGCATGGATTTGGTCAGCATCGGACGGTTATAGGTGCTGTAAGGCTCGTTGGAGATCATCAGGATCCGGCCGGTCTTGTCCCTCTCCCGTATGGCTGTCGCTGCGGCAAGTCCTGCAGCGCCGTTGCCGAGTACGACATAGAAACGGTCGGTATCGTTGCGGTAGCTGATCTCTTCTTCCTCCACCGGAACGAAGTTTTCTTTGCCTACACCGCAAACAGGACAGGTCTCAAGGGATGCATCAAAGATTTCTCCGCACACCAGACATTTCACCAGCTTACGGGCGCCGGATTTCGCGGGGCGTTCCTTATTCTGAAGGATGCAGCCAAAGCTGTAGCCGTATTCATAGGCATCGGTGAGGTCATTCGGTCCCGGCTTAAACTGAACCCGGAATCCGTCCACTACCTTCAGCTTCAGCTGACGGAGACGCTCCAGAATATGGGGAACGCCCTCTCCGCTCCAGCCGTAGCTTCCGAAGGCACTTGCCAGACGGCCGCTGACGGTGGCTGCAAACATCGAGGTGGTGATATCCCAGATGGGTTTCAGTGCTTCGCCTACGATGGTGGGGGTTCCGAACAGCATACCATCAGCAAAGGTCAGCTCTTCCAGTACCCGTTCCGGGGACTCTGTCACCAGGTCATAGCAGCGGACATCAATGGGGCCGCTGTCGGAGATTCCGGCAGAGATCCGTTCTGCCAGCTCTGCTGTGTAGCCATAGGCGCTGACATAGGGGATGATAACGGTCTTTCTCGGATTGGGATTTTCCATGGAACACCATTCTTCATATTTCTCTTCAATAAAATCAATCTTATCGTCCAGGACGGGACCGTGGCCGGGACAGATCATGGAAATGTCCATCGGGCGTACGCGGTCCAGCGCTTTGCGCACATAGGGCTTAAAAGGACCCAGGATGCAGTCAAAATAATATTTGGCTGCCCGCAGATAGCCTTCTTCATCAGTTACCCGGCTGCGAAGAACTTCCTCAAAGCCATAGTGTGATCCGAAGGAATCACAGGTCACAAGAATCTGATCCTCTTCGATATACGTATACATGGTATCCGGCCAGTGCAGGTTCGGAACAACCATGAAGCGCAGCGTCCGATCGCCGATCTTCATTTCTTCTCCGTCCTTTACGGCAATACTGTAAAAATCTCTGTTGACAATGTTTTTGAGAAAACTGATGGCGCATCCGGTGCCGATGATCTTCATGTTCGGATTCAGATCCAGCAGCTTCTCCACACTTCCGGAATGATCCGGCTCGGTATGGTTCACCACCAGATATTCGATGGTGGACGGATCCGTTACTTCTTTCAGCTTTTCGATATATTCATCTGAAAAAATACCCTTGGCTGTTTCAAACAGCACCGTCGTTCCGCCGGTTTTCAGAAGATAGGAGTTATAGGTGGTTCCGAATTCGGTATACATGACAATATCAAATACACGAAGGGAGCTGTCTACAATTCCAAGCCAGTAAAAATTATCCCGCAGTTTTAATGATTTCATTGGAATCCCTCTTTTCTTTCTATAAAGTATGTGTTACTTCGTTCTTGTTCTTTATCGAATATCGCTTTATAATGCTATTATATATTGTTGAAAGAGTTTTAACTGTTGCAAATATCACATTCATTCATAAAATGATCTGGGGGGAGGCGGAAACTGTGGCCATACTGGCGAAAGGGATTTTCTCTGACATAAATGAAATTAATCTGGAACAGATGCAGACCTGCTTTGATATGAGGCTCCGGAGCTATCAGCCGGGAGAGCGTATTCTTTCCTTTGAGGAGCCGACTTCGGATGTGGGGGTCCTGCTTTCCGGAACGGCGGTGGTCATGCGCGTTCAGGAGAATGGAGTTCAGACACTGATGGAATATCTTGGACCTGGAGATGTGTTCGGTGCTGTTTTTTTTACATATGCCGTAAGTCCCGGCAGCTACAGCGTTTATTGTAAGGAAGCTGCCCGTATACAGTTTTTCGACTTCCGCCATGTGTTCACGCCCTGTGCGAAAGCATGTAAATGTCATTCCCGGCTGATAGAAAATTTTCTTCTGATGCTTTCCAGAAAAACGACCGTTCTGAGTGAGCGCCTGGAGATCCTGAGCAGGAGATCGATCCGGGATAAGCTGAAAGGGTATTTTCATATTATGTCGGTAAAATGCGGCTCGGATCATTTCGAGCTTCCGTTTTCACTGAGCACGCTGGCAGAATATCTGTGTACAGACCGAAGCGCCATGATGAGGGAATTGAAAAAGCTGAGGGAGGAAGGAATCGTGGAAGTGAACCGCCACATGGTGCGTATCCTCTCTTTGGAGGAGCTTTCCGATTGACAGGAGACTATATGAAATATTCTATTGTTTTGTCTGCCGTCAGCTTTGTCGCATTATTATACGGGATCACAGCTTCCCGGGTGTCCTTTGGCCCGAGGGCATAGATTGTGTTTCCCTCACAGTTGAAATAATGGAAGGGAATGATGCGGTTATAGCTGGTCAGATGCGCTTCTGTCAGCAAAATGTCCGGCGCAGAGTCAAAGGGAGTGTCACAGTAATAAGGATCAAAGGCCAGGATGCTGTCTTCTCTTTCGCCGGTCAGCAGAATATAGTGAGGCTCATCTAAATAGAGCAGCACAACGACGGCACCGCCGCGATGCAGCGCATCATTGATCAGGCTGTCCGGGCCGATGAAGACCTGGTCTCCTACAAGATGTTTTCCGGATATCGGAAGTTGTCCGATTCTTCCAAATCCGTTCAGCCAGTTGGTCAGAAACATCATGGCTGCACAGGAGGTGCCGCTTTTTCCCGGAATTCCTTCGTTGTTGTAGCAGTCAAGGCAGTACAGCATGATGTTGCGGATGACCTCCGGAGGAATTTCTTCCCGTGCAAAAAGAAAGCTGATCGCGTTCAGCATCGAGGTAGGGCCGCAGTCGTATTCGGAAATTTGATAGTGCAGAGGATTTTTTATAATGGGAGCCCTCCTTTATTATATTCCTGCATTTCAAAGTTTTGTATTAACGATACTGGAAGAGCATTGGTTTGTCAAGATTCGGTAAAATGAAACTTGAGATTCCAATGCAGCGTGCGTATAATGAAAAAGATACAATATCGAACCATATTCAGCAGGGAGGAAAAGCCATGCCTACACTTTCAAAACGGACGGATACATTCACGGATTCCGTCATCCGTCGTATGACGCGGGTTTCACTTCAATACGGAGCAGTAAATCTGTCTCAGGGGTTTCCGGATTTTGAGCCACCAAGAGAGATTTTGGAGCGGCTGGCCGAGGTGTCTCATGAGGATTTTCATCAGTATTCGATCACGGGCTGGCGGCTTGGTTATGTTATTGCGCCGGCTCCGATCGCTGAGGCAGTGAAAAAGGTGCATGATTTCCTGACAGTTGGTGCGGCTGCTCCGCTTCAGGAGGCGGCAGTGACCGGTCTTAAGTTCAAGGACGAATATTATCGGGAGCTTCAGCAGAAATATACGGCGAAAAGGGATCTGTTTCTGAAAGGGCTGGATGATCTGGGAATTGGACATACCGTGCCTCAGGGGGCATATTACGTTCTGATGGATATTTCTGAATTTGGATTTGCAAGTGATCTGAAATTTTGTGAGGTGCTTGCACAGAAGGTTGGTGTTGGCGCGGTGCCGGGCTCCAGCTTTTTCAGGGAAAACGTGAATCATCTGATCAGGCTGCATTTCGCGAAAAAGGATGAAACACTCTGTGAGGCGCTGAACCGTCTGGAGGGAATGCGGCGTAAGATTGCGCGGCGTTGCTGTTCTCATAGACAGGCATAGCATTCTTGCAGAAGATGAAAAAGAATTATGACATATTTTTCTATTGTGCTGGAGCAGATATTTATTTTTGTCATCTATGCCGTGACGATGAGTGTTCTTTCTGCGCTGCCGACCATGACCTCTGTGACGATGCTTGCGCAGATCCAGAAATCCGCGGATGAATTGAAAGAAAGGGAAAAGCATATGAAACCAAAGATTATTTTATTTGATCTGGACGGGACGCTGCTCCCGATGGATCAGGACGTGTTCGTGAAATATTATTTTGGCTGTCTGGCGGCAAAGATGATACCCTGTGGATATGATGCAAAGAAGCTGGTCGAAGGAATCTGGACCGGCATTGCCGGTATGGTGCAAAATGACGGCAGCTGCACAAATGAAGAGGCGTTCTGGAAATGCTTTTCCGGGATTTTCGGAGACCGGGTATTTGCAGACAAACCGCTGTTTGAGGAATTTTACCGGGTGGAATTTCAGCAGGCCAGGAAGGTCTGCGGTTTTGATCCGCTGGCATCAGAAACGGTGAACAGACTGAAAGAGATGGGACTGAGGGTCGTCCTGGCGACCAATCCGGTCTTCCCGGCAATTGCTACGGAGAGCCGTATCCGCTGGGCCGGACTGGAGCCTGAGAGCTTTGAATGGTACACCACATATGAGAATTCCCACTACTGCAAACCAAATCCGGATTATTACCGGGAGATTATGCAAAGGCTGGGCTGTGCTCCAAAAGACTGTTTAATGGTGGGAAATGATGTGGAGGAAGACATGGCGGCGGAGACTCTGGGCATGCGAGTGTTCCTTCTGACAAACTGTCTGATCAACAAAGAAGAAAAAGATATTTCTGTTTATCCCCATGGAAATCTGGAAGACCTGATGCGATATATTGAGAATATGTAAAATGAAGCGTAGGTTTTTATTGAGTTTTCCGGGAGCGGTATGGCAGATGGCGTGAATGAGGGAAGAGATTATGGGAAGTGAACAGGGCTTGACTGGGAATCAGCTGAAATTAATCGCAATCGCAGCGATGACGATAGACCATCTTACGTGGACGCTTGTACCCGGATATTCCAGGGTGTGGTGGGTTGTGATGCTTCATGTGGCAGGTCGTCTGACTGCTCCGATCATGTGGTTTTTTATAGCTGAGGGCTATCATTATACGCATGATTACAAAAAGTATGCGTGCAGACTGTTTCTGCTTGCCGTTATATCACATTTTGCTTATAACTTCTGCTTTGGGATATCGTTTCTTCCGTTCCGGAACTCCGTTTTCAACCAGACAGGAGTTGTATGGTCTCTGGCATGGGGACTGGTGCTTCTTCATCTTATGGAAAGCAAAGAGCTGAAGGGCTGGCAGAAAACAGCCATTACTGTTTTCGTATGTATCATAACGTTTCCGTCAGACTGGAGCTGTATTGCTGCTATGGCAATCGTATTTATCGGGGGAAACAGAGGAAATTTCAAAAAGCAGATGACATCCATGATGATCTGGACGTTCTTTTATGCGGTCGTATATTTTATATTTATTGACCGCGTATATGCAGTCATTCAGCTTGGAACCTGTCTGACGATTCCGCTTCTGCGTTTGTATAATGGGAAAAGGGGAACCTGGAGGGGCATGGGAAAGCTGTTCTATGTCTATTATCCGGCGCATCTGTTCCTCTGCGGCATCCTGCGAATCCTGATATGGGGGATCGGATCCGTTACAGGGACAGCGAATTTTTAAATGCACGGAGGCTTCTTCTCGCTGTCGGGCTGTCGCCCTATAAAAATGCAATAATAAACGCCCTTACAAGTAAACTTGCAGGGCGTTACAGACTGTAGACAGTCAAAACAGCTGTCTTTTTTATTTTGCAAAAATATTTAAAGATGAAAAATAGAATTAATGTCTGAGAATATTTTCAACATTTTGTGATTTTATGACCGGAAAATTTTTTTAAAAAATAATAAACAGAAAGACAAATAAAAGTATGAAAACATCGAAAAATCCTATATTTTAAGGAAAATTTCTAAATTTTAGGATGAATTTCTAGATTTTAGGATAGACTACCCCGGCCCTTTTGGGGTTTTGCTTTAACACGTTAAATTAGTAATACTCCCCTGTCTGTATTACTGAAATCAATTCTGTATCTGTTTTTTCAATAGATTTATTGGAAATTTTAGGCTATCTTTTTGTCAGGCTACACTTTATAGGCTGATGATGGATAGCCTTGTTTTTTCCATTAATTTATTGGGAAAATGAGTATTAAAATTAACCTATGTAAAAATAGTATTAAAAGTACTTGACAAACATTATAAAAAGTGGGAAAATAATAGTATCAAAAGTAACGAACGTTAAAAACAATATTAAAGAAAGGGTTATGGATATGTGTGAGTATGGATATTGCAGAATCAGTACAGCAAAACAGAGTATTGAGAGACAGGAAAGAAATATAAAGGCAGAGTATCCTAATTCCATTATTATTAAAGAGGTATTCACAGGAACAAAGACAGAGGGCAGACAGGAACTTGAAAAGCTGTTAAAAAGGGTGAAAGCTGGGGATGTAATTATATTTGATTCTGTATCAAGAATGAGCAGAAATGCAGAAGAAGGGTATGCATTATATGAGAGCCTGTATAATCGTGGAATTTCCCTTGTTTTTTTAAAGGAGCATCATATTGACACTGCTGTATATAGAAAAGCTCTGGATGGAAGTGTGGCAATGACAGGAACAAATGCCGATTACATTCTTGAGGGTATCAATAAATATTTAATGGCACTGGCAAAAGAGCAGATAAAAATTGCTTTTGAACAGGCAGAGAAAGAAGTGGAAGATTTACACCAGAGAACAAGGGAAGGGATTGAAACTGCCAGATTAAACGGGAAACAGATCGGACAGAAGAAAGGATCAAAGCTTGTCACAAAGAAATCCATAGAGAAAAAGGCAGAAATCCGAAAGCACAGCCGGGATTTTGGCGGCACATTAAATGATGTAGAATGCATGAAGCTGACAGGGCTTAGCAGAAATACATTTTATAAGTACAAGGCAGAAATTAAAGCAGAATAGAATATTTTTAGAAGAAAGGGAGGGGCATATATGGACTTATTAAACTATATGATAAATAGCTTTGGAGAATTGGCAGTTGTATTCATATTTATTCTGTTGGTTATTTATGCGATTATAATTATAATAGATTTATTAAAGTAGTACGCTTGACAGTCATCATAAACCTTGAAAATACGGGGTTTTTGATATAAAATGAACATGTAAAAAGGGACAACTTTTCAAAAGGACAACTTTTTATAAAATTGAATCATTTTTGGCTGGAAGGGACAACAAAAAGGACAACTTTTTGGATGATTTTTGGCAGCAGAGGGCAAAAAAAGAGAGAATAGATTTCTCTATCCTCTCTGTAAAAATCCTTTATTTTCAAGGGTTTTCGGCTTAGCCAAAGTATCTCTTTAACAGGCCTTCGAATGCTTTGCCGTGTCTAGCCTCGTCACGAGCCATTTCATGAACGGTGTCATGGATTGCGTCAAGGTTAGCAGCCTTTGCACGCTTAGCAAGATCGAACTTACCAGCGGTTGCGCCGTTCTCAGCCTCAACTCTCATCTCAAGATTCTTCTTGGTGCTGTCGGTTACAACTTCGCCCAGAAGCTCTGCGAATTTAGCTGCATGCTCAGCCTCTTCGTAAGCTGCCTTCTCCCAGTATAAACCGATCTCCGGATAACCCTCTCTGTGAGCAACTCTTGCCATTGCAAGATACATACCAACCTCAGAGCACTCGCCCTCGAAGTTTGCTCTTAAATCCTTGATGATGTCTTCGCTGCAGCCCTGAGCCACACCTACAACATGCTCAGCTGCCCATGTTCTCTCACCGGCAACCTCTTTGAACTTATCTGCGCCAACATGGCATACCGGACATTCAGCCGGAGCAGCTTCGCCTTCATAAACATAACCGCATACGGTACATACAAATTTCTTCATGATCATAATCTCCTTTTCTTAATAATGATGTTAAAATAAAATGCTGAATATTAGTAATTATTACTGATATTAAGCTACCATATATAACATGCCCTGTCAAGATATTAATTGATTTTTTTATCGACTTTTTCTTTTTTCAGACAATCACCGCAGGTTCCATAAAAATAGGTGACATGTCCGTCAATCATTCCGTCAAAATCCTCTGTTGAAATATCCGGCATGATATTGTGAGCCGGGATATTGAAATCCTTAACGCTGCCGCATGTGCTGCATACAAAATGATAATGCGGATGAAGATCTCCGTCGAAGCGGTCAGGTCCGCTGCCAGTGCTGATTTTATTGATCTCTCCCAGTTCTGACAGGAGCGACAGGTTGCGGTACACGGTACCAAGGCTGATATTGGGGAATTCCTGGCGGATATTCATGTAAACCATGTCAGCGGAAGGATGATCGTGGCTGTTTCTGAGATATTCCTTGATCGCTTCCCGCTGCCGGCTGTGTTTCATCGCTGGCATTTCGGATCCTCCTTTCATAATAATAATTGTTACTGTTTTTATGATAAGAGATAAATGAAAAACTGTCAACTGTTTTTTGGCTGCAAAAGTCTGTTTGGAGCGTTTTTCTTTGTACAGGGATAGTATTTTGGAGGAGAAACAGGTTATAATAGAAAAAAACTTTAAAATATCCAAGAATGTAAGAGGAGGTTTTCGGATGGAGCATATGTATGACCTGATCGTGATCGGCTCCGGACCGGCGGGACTTGCTGCAGCTGTTTACGCAAAAAGAGCCTGTCTGGATATGATTGTTCTGGAGAAAAATTATATGAGCGGAGGGCAGGTGTTAAATACCTATGAGGTGGATAATTACCCGGGACTTCCGGGACTTGGCGGGTATGAGCTGAGTGTGAAGCTTCGGGAGCATGCGGATTCGCTGGGGGCAGATTTTGTTACTGCACAGGTAAAGGGCCTGCGCCGAAATGCGGAGACTATAGAAATTGAAACATCCAGGGGACTTTATCGGACAAGAACGGTCATTATCGCTGCCGGTGCGGATCACCGGAGGCTTGGAATTCCCGGCGAGGACAGTTTTGCGGGGAAGGGCGTATCGTATTGCGCTACCTGTGACGGAGCATTTTTCCGGAATAAAGCAGCAGCGGTTGTAGGAGGCGGAGATGTGGCAGTGGAGGATGCGATTTTCCTTGCCAGAATGTGCAGCAGGGTATATCTGGTACATCGCAGGGGGGAATTGCGTGCGGCCAGAAGCCTTCAGGAAAAGCTTTTTTCTCTTCCCAATGTGGAGCTGGTATGGAACAGCACAGCAGAGCGGATCGAAGGGGAGGATACGGTATCCTCTCTGATTGTTTCTGATGTGAATACAAAGGAGAAGAAAAGCCTTTCTGTGGACGGAGTATTCATAGCGGTTGGCATTGTGCCTAACAGCAAAGAGTATGCAGATGCGGTCGCAACCGATGAGGGAGGATATATCATTGCAGATGAAACCGGGAAAACAGGGACACCGGGAATCTTTGCAGCGGGTGATATCCGGACCAAGGAGCTGAGACAGATTATTACGGCAGCTGCAGACGGAGCCAATGCGGTTGCTTCTGCAGAGCGTTATATTAATGAACATGCGGTTTAACTGTTACAAAAGCAGTTTACATAGCATGAGAAAGTTCATAATTTCGAAACACAATATCTGGTAGTCAAATGCCGATTGGGAAGTATATCCAGTAGTTGACAATAATTCTTTGGATTGTTATAATTAATGTAACATATTTAATAATTTTGTAACAAATAAGAATGCTATTGGAGGACCAATGAATAAAGTTGCAGTCAGAACAGCAGCCTGCTGCCTTGCAGGAGTGCTGCTGCTTGGAAATACTGGAATAAAGGCAGAGGCCGCGAACGCCTCATCCGGATTTGGTGTGGGAATGGATATCAGGCTGGCACAGGCGTACAGTGCAGATCCCGATACAGACCGAAAGGTGCAGGAGACGATCGGGTCATCATCCGTTTCAGAGGAAGTGAAGGAGACGGTTCCGGCGGCAGTGCGGAATATCAGCGCGGGAGCTGCGGTGACGCTGGAAAATATTCTGGCGGATGAGCAGCAGGATGCTTCTGTCGACGGCGCAGAGACGGTGCCGGAGAATAGTTCTGAGGAGACAGGGGCGGAGGCTCCTGAGGCGGATTCGGAAGAAGCTGCAGTATCAGCGGAGAATGTGCTGGAGGAAGGACAGGAGGCTGAGCCGGTTTCCGAGAGCAGCAGTGAGTTTGCCAATATTGCAATTGCGCAGGTAAGCAATTATGTAAATGTACGGGACATCCCAAGTGAAGAGGGAGAGGTCCTCGGAAAGCTTTACAACAATTCCGCTGCAACAGTGGAAGGAGAAGAGGACGGCTGGTATAAGATCACATCCGGAAGCGTATCCGGTTATGTGAAGTGTGAATACGTGGTTACCGGTGCTGAGGGGGAGGCCCTGGCAGCGGAGGTTGGACGTAAGGTAGCAGTCGTAACAACAACAACACTGAAGGTACGTAAGGAGCCCTCACTGGAGGCCCCGGTACTTGGGCTTGTTCCTATTGAGGATGAGCTTACGGTGACCGACGAGGCAGACGGATGGGTGAAGGTATCCATCGAAGAAGGTGACGGCTGGGTATCCACAGATTACGTGACCTGTCATATGGAATTTGTGGAGGCGGAGTCCAAGGAGGAGGAAGCGGCCAGACTGGCAAGAGAGGAAGCGGAAAGAACATCCGCATCCGCAGCGGCAGCCAAGAGCGCAGCCGGTGTTCAGGCATCTTCTTCCGGCAGCAGCAAGGGACAGGCAGTTGCCAATTATGCACTTCAGTTTGTAGGCAATCCGTATGTGTATGGCGGAACGAGCCTGACGGGCGGAATCGATTGCTCGGGATTTGTTATGCGGGTATATGAGCATTTTGGAATCAGCCTGCCGAGAACCTCCGGACAGCAGAGAGGCGCCGGATATGCAGTCAGCCTGTCTGAGGCACAGCCTGGTGATATTATTTGCTACAGCGGACACGTGGCGATCTATATAGGAAATAATACGATTGTACATGCAAGCTCACCGAAGAGCGGCATAAAAGTATCTTCACCGGCAAATTATCGAACGGTTGTCGCAGTAAGAAGAATCTTCTGATTTGAGTTTCAGGGAAGGGGCATTTTGAATGCCTCTTCTTTTTGGTTCCGCAAATGATAAAGTCTGTTTTATGCAGGAAAAAATGCAGTCTGACAGCAGAAAAGAACGGGTCATTTTTCACCGAAAGGCAAAATGCACAAAAACCAAAAATCATGCGGAAAAAAACAGGAAATCACGAAAAAGAGGCGAAAAAGTTTTCCACAATAAAAGTCACGAAAAATAGGATAAAATCCAGTTATACACGAAGTTATCCACATTATCCACGGAAAAAAGGGACAAAGCCGGGCCGTTTTGTGGAGAAAACAGGAACGGATGTTTTGTAGATTTATCATAAAATGTCGAAAAAGAGAAAAAATGGGGAAAATCCTATTGACTTTTCAATAGTTTGTAAAAGGAAAAAACAAGGGATAATGTATAGAAAATTCAGATAACTCAAGGTAAATCCATGCTTCCATTTTATGCGGAAATCGTGTAAAATGATACATACCAAAACGAATAGGAGAGAGAAACCGATGCGCCTGAGAAATATTAAAGGCTCCAGAGAGACGATCGGAGCCAGCGATTTCGTTGTTCATGAAGCGGAGCAGCAGAAGGGCCGATGGAGCGAGCTGTTCGGAAATGATCATCCGATCCATGTGGAAATCGGAATGGGTAAAGGAAAGTTTATCAGTGAACTGGCCGGTCTTCATCCGGAAATTAATTATATAGGAATAGAAAAGTATTCCAGCGTACTGGTGCGGGCGATTGAAAAGCAGTCAGAGCTTTTGTATCCGAATCTGAAATTTATAAGGATGGACGCAGAATACATCACAGGGGTATTTGCTCCGGATGAGGTGGAGCGGATTTACCTGAACTTTTCCGATCCCTGGCCGAAGGACCGGCATGCCAGGAGACGTCTGACCTCCAGGGAATTTCTTGCCAGATATGAACAGTTCCTGATACCAGACGGACGTCTGGAGTTCAAGACGGATAACCGGGATCTGTTTGAGTTCTCTCTGGAAGAGGTGGAGGCTGCCGGATGGAAGCTTCTTGCCTGTACCCGTGATCTTCATCGTGATCCCGAGCTGTGCAGGGATAATGTGATGACCGAATACGAAGAACGTTTTTCTTCCATGGGAAATCCGATTCATAAACTGATAGCCTGCCGCATAGGATAAAAGAAACAGCAGAGGCAGAAATGGTTAAGGCCAAAGCGACGGAGGCCCTGATGTGAAAAAAGGAAGCCGTAAAAAAGGAAAAAAGGGTTTCGGATATTCCTGTATCGGATGGAACAGGAAGTTCCTGAATCTGAAGCGGGCTCTCGCAGAAGTGATAAAGATTTTGGACTGTGGAGATAATAAATAGAAAACAGAGCAAAAGAAAAGGAGCAGATGAATATGGTTAAGGTGTTAAATGAAAAGGATTTTGATGAAATCGTGCTGATGTCTCAGCTTCCCGTACTGGTGGATTTTTATGCTGACTGGTGCGGCCCCTGTAAGATGATGGGACCGGTTGTGGAAGAAATCGCTGAGGAGACGGAGGGAAGAGCGCTTGTGTGCAAGATCAATGTGGATGAAAATATGGAGATTGCACAGCGCTATAAGGTAATGAACATCCCGACATTTCTTATTTTCAGGGACGGAAAGCTTGCAGACCGCGTGGTGGGCGGGGTTCCGAAGGAAGCACTTATGGAAAAGCTGTAAAAGACGGCTGTAGAATACTGATTTTAAGAGAGCTTCCGAAATACTTTACAAAAGGTTTGAAAGAATGTTATAATGAACACAGAATTTTTATGCGGGTTTGTAGTTGTAGTCTATGTAGTTCTGTGGGGGAATTTTTAACCGCATGAGATTCCGAAATGCGCAGAGGGACCGATCCTTTTGCGCATTTGTTTTATAGCTCGATAGCCCTCTGCCCGGCGGCAGGCTGAAAAGCGGGCCAAAATGCCGTAAATACAGGGGGTTGGGGGCTTAGTAAAAAAAATGTAAAAAAATATAAAAAAAGACTTGCATTTTTGAAAATGCTATTATATAATAATTCTTGCGTTGAGAAATAAGCGTCTTTAGCTCAGTTGGTAGAGCACCTGACTCTTAATCAGGGTGTCCAGGGTTCGAGCCCCTGAAGACGCACTCACAAGCACTGTTTTCGACGGGAAAGCCGTTGGGGGCGGTGTTTTTTTTCGTTCGGACTCTATTTTTCTTCTGACAAAGGGAGGCTGCAGATGTTCTGCAGCCCCTTTTAAAAGTGAGTTGTGAAATTAACTGTTCAGATTTCTTACAATGGCATTGACTACCTCTTCCATTACAATTGGTTTTGACAGATGTCCGTTCATACCTGCATCCAAAGAGGCCTGGACATCTTCGGCGAAGGCATGGGCGGTCATGGCAATGATGGGAATTCTGCGTGCATCCGGGCGGCCCGGCATGCTGCGAATGACTGCGGTGGCTTCATAGCCGTTCATACCCGGCATCATAATATCCATGAGAATCACGTCAAAGGTGTCCGGAGGATTCTCGGAGAAGATTTTAACTGCCTCATTGCCGTCGGCGGCCCGGGTCACCAAAATGCCCGCTTCCTTAAGCTGAACCATTGCGATTTCTGCATTCAGATCGTTATCCTCTGCCAGCAATATGTTCACGTCCGTTAAGTATGTCCGGGCAGAGGGCGCAGGCTGTTTCCGAACCCTGCTTTCATCCGTAAGCTCCAGGGGAAGCTCCACGGTGAAGGTGGAGCCCTCACCCTTTTTGCTCTCGACGGCAATCGTGCCGCCCATCAGATCTACATACCGCTTTGTGATGGCCATACCCAAACCGGTGCCCTTATAGTTGGTCCGTGCGCCGTTGTCCTCCTGAGAAAATTCATCGAAAATATTCTTTACAAATTCCTCACTCATACCCACACCGGTGTCAGCAACCAGATAGCGCACGGTGATGTGCCGCTCATCCGCTCCGGGGTGGTAGCTGGCCTCAAAGGTAATGCTGCCGCCGTCCTCTGTAAACTTGACTGCGTTGCCAAGAATGTTTACCAGTACCTCCCGGATACGAACGGAATCGGCAAGTACATAGGGAGTTTCCGGGGCTTCCAGATTTGTATGGAAGGCGATGTTCCGATCAGACAGAAAGCCGTGTATGATGCTGAGCACGGTATCTGTTATCGCTGTAATATCAACAGGAATGGGAGCTGATTTTATTTTGCCGCTTTCGATGCGGCTGATGTCCAGTACATCATTGATAAGGGTCAGCAGATGCTCGGAGCTGTTGCTGATTTTATGAAGACAGGTCCTTACCTCCGGATTGGGCTCCTGTTTTAAAGCGATATTTGTAAAACCGATGATGGCATTCATAGGTGTCCGGATGTCGTGGGACATATTATTCAGGAAGGTGGTCTTTGCGCGGCTGGCGTTTTCCGCAGTACGGACGGCATCCTCAAGTGCCTGATTGATCTTCCGGTCACCGGTACGGTCAGACATATCCAGAATGTATTTTCTCTCGCCCTGAATATCGCTGCAGAATGCAACCACATGGAACCAGCGTACCTCGCCGCTTTGCTGGTGGATGAATTCCCGGTCCCATTCCATCTGCTCTCCGGGACGAATGTCCGGAAGCCGGTCCAGGATATGGATCTTTTCGTTTTCTTTGATCAGGTTCTTCATTACCCGGATATTTTCCCGTACCTGTGCCTCCTGAAGGCCCAGAAGCTTTTCGATGTTCGGGCTGACATAATCCACCCTGAAATTCCCGGCATCCAGCATCAGGAAGACATCATCTACATTGATGGACAGCTTGGAGAACAATTCATCGCGGGCAATCAGCTCGTGATCCATGCGTTTCAGCTTCTGCCGATTCTGCGAAATCACAAGCAGAAGAATCAGCACGGCAAGCGCAATCGAAATTCCGGACACTACGATCATGGTAGTGGATTGAAGCTTGTTCATGCTTGCATTGACCACATCGGTGGGCACAATGCCCAGAACGGTCCAACTCTGGAAATTCGCGGACTCATATACCAGATAATAGGGTCTGCCATTGATATCAAATACCCTCGACCCGGATTTCCCTTCCAGGAAATCTTCCCGCAGGGCGAGCACCTCCTCGTTGGTCAGAGTGCTGGATTTTTCCAGAAGAGCAAAAAAATTGTGGATATTGTTCAAATCCTCACTGCCGTTGTCCACGATGACCCGGCCGTCGGGCAGTACCGCAAAGGTGCCGGCCTGGCCGTCAAAGGCGGAAATTTTCAGCGCTTCTACCAGGTCAGAGTTGTTATAGGTGATGGCTGCGGCCTCATAGTCAAAGTCCCGGTAGCGGCTCCGGGCGGTGGGAATGGCAAACACCATGATTTCCGGCTTATCGGGAACAACGGAATAGGCGACCACGGGTATTTGCTTTAAAATCAGATCCGAAAGCTGATCCCGAAGATCCAGATACCCCCTTTGTCCCTCCAGCGTGATATATTCACCGTTTCGGGAAATAAAATAGAAATCCGTGAAATTGTATTCTTTCTGAGCCTGATTCAAATAGACGGCAATATCCTCCTCGCTTTCTGCTGTTTTAAGATAAGGTGCCCACATTCGCAAACGGCGCCAGTTGTTGGAAACCAGATTATACAGCGTCTGATTTGCCTGATGAAAGATTTCAACCAGGTGGGCGGTGCTTTCTGCACATATGGTGCGGGAAACAAACTCATAATAGGAAAAGCCGGCTCCCAGCATTCCGGCAGCCAATACCAGTGTAAGCATGCAGCAGATCAATCGCTTTTTCACGGCATGGCCCTCCTTTCTGTTTTGGTTGCTCATTTTCCCGGAAGAATGGTCACGTATTCCGTAGGCTCCAGAAACTGTTTTGTAATTGCCAGGGCATCCTTGATACAGTCATAGTTCGTGTAATTTTCCACATACTGATCCTGGCGCTTGGCCTTCAGATCCGCAGGCATCGGGCAGTTGCAGAAGTCCGGGTGTTCCAGATAGGTATCTGCGCCGACCAGCAGAACGGTGTAGACGGTATCGTCCTCCAGGGGCCTGCCGTCAACGGTAATGTCACCCAGGGTGAATTTTCCCCGTTCTGTCTCGGTGACGGTGTATTCCATGCCGCTGGTAACAGGCATCTGATTGCGGTGACGGATGGGGTTTGAACCATCCTCCTTTACATTCACAAGCCACTCCATGATCCGGCGGATTTCCGCGCCTGTGTACTCCCCGCGATAGGCATCGTTCTTGAAGGTCATTACCCATTTGATCTGCTGCATGGTGTAATCTCCGGAAAAGATGGGAGAGCTGGCCACGCTGGCATAGCTGATGGCAATCTGCTCATTATTTGCGGCCCGGAGCGTATTCATCAGGGAGGAGGCGGCAGCGCTTCCGTGAATGCCAAAGTCGTTGGAATAGGCCTTTTCCTGGGTGAACAGAATCTCTTCGGTTTCCGGATTTATATAATTTGTGAGCTGGGCATTGAAATCCTCATAGGCACCCCGGGCATCATAGGTCCCCTGCATCATTTTGTGAGCCACATCCTGAGAAATGGCGAACATCTCCGTGGAGGCCAGACGCATATACAGGTGGTTGCTGTTGATGCAGTCCTGTACATACTGAAGAGAAGGCGCAGGGGAGATACTCACTTCTTTATTATAGGACAGTACGGAGGCACCAGCGGCAACGGCTCTCTGGCCTTCCTCGCTGAAAACTGCCATCAGCACATCCATGACGGCCGCCTTCTTGGCTTCATCCTCTTCTACCTGTCTGGAAACGGCTAACTGGCACATGGGATAGGTGAGTACCCAGTTATCCTGAGAATTTTCTCCAAAATAGGGAAGAATGATGCTGTTAATGCCATCTTCTTCCATAATGCTTTCAGCCATCGCTGCCGTGGCGCGAATCATAGCAGTTTTTCCTGCACGATAGGGATTTGTTACCGGGAGAAATTCCAGGCCTTCGTCACCGGGCTGAAAATGAACATCCTTTAAGAATTGCTGATATTTTTCAAAAACCACCGGCCAGACCTGATCGTCCAGACCTACCTTGTTTTCCCCTGTTTCGCTTTCATAATCCATGCGCCACTTGGTACCCTCCAGGCTCATCAGCTCCGGAATGGCACAGCCCTGCATGGTTTCCAGGCAGGTATAGTCATAGGTCCAGTCGGTCTGAAAGCCTTTGATGCCCAGTGCCTCAAAGGCATCGATGGTGCCGAGAAATTCGGAATAATTGGTGGGAAGAGGGATATCATACTGATCAAACAGATCCTTGTTGGCCATGATGGAATCCACCTCGGCGCACATGGGAAGCCAGCGGATGGCACCGCTGTTTTCGCGGTTAACCTCCAGGTAGCTGCTGTAGAAGGTACCAGCCACCTCAGTCTGGCTCAGATCCATCAGATACCCGGCCAGAGGAGCAGCATCGCTCAGGGAGAACCGACGGCAGGTGATGATGTCCGGTATTGACTCGCCCCGGGCGAGAAGATCCTTATAGTATTCCATGGTGTTATAGCTTTGAACAAAAGTAAACTCGATGTCAGGGAATTTCTGCTCCAGCCAGGGAGTCAGCTCCTTGAACATGGATCTGTCCCACATATACATGGAGATGGCGATTTTTCCATCCGTTCCGTTGTCTTCCGTCTGTTCGGAAGTGCTTTTTGGTTCGGCACAGCCGCAAAGCAGCAGTGTCAATATCGTGATAACGGCAAACAGCCATACGGATTTCCTTCTTTTCATTCGTGTTCCCCCTTTTTCCTTTTTCTTATCTGCATTCAGAGTCCAGGTAAGCGCGGATAGCACTTACGGTTTGTTCATAATCTCTCTTTACTTCTTCGAAAGCAGGTCCGGCATTTGCCGGGAGGGTTTCTGCTTCTGCCCGAAGCAATTCCGTAAGCTTTGACGAAGAAGAAAACAGGCGGGTCAGGCTCAGGTTTGCACTTACTCCCTTGAGGGTATGTGCAGCCCGAAATGCTTTTTGAAGCTGTCCCTCTTTCATGGCAAGAGACAGCTCAGAAAAGCTCCCATCATCGAGGAATTTAGTAATGAATTTTCTGACCAGGCTGACATTGGTCAGCCGTTTTTCAACTTCAGCATAATCACCGCCGAGCTGCCGGTAGCACTCTTGAATTGTCATGTGTCCTCCTCCTTCCTTTATGTGTAATGTTATCCGACGTATATTCTCACAGGAACCTTATCAGTCTTCCAAGCAGCAAAGCCGGATTTACCGGTTTCGCAAGAAAATCGTCCATTCCCGCAGCTGCAGCCTTTTCCCGGTCTGCAGGGGACGCGTTTGCGGTCAGGGCGATAATGGGAATGTTTGCCCGGATCCGGTTCGGGAGTCTTCGAATGTTCATGGTTGATTCATACCCGTCCATCACCGGCATCTCAATATCCATCAACACGAAATGGAAGTAACCGGGATCCCGGGCCTTCACAGCCTCCAAAGCGTTCCTTCCGTCAGTGGCCTCCGAAACGACGAGGCCATGCTCCGTAAGAATTTCCTTCATGATCTCACGGTTCAGCTCATTGTCATCTGCAAGGAGAACATGCTTGCCCTTCAGCATTTCCATGTTTTCCGGCTCTTCCTCCGGTGTTTCATCATTTGATCTTTCGTCAAGTGCATAGGCGATGGTTGATTCCATATTTGTAAGAACCAGCTGTATTTTATCCCAATATTGCCGGATGCCGGAAGCATGGCGCCCTCCGAGGGAGGCGTATCCCATGGCACTGTTCAGATCTGTCCGTAAATCTTTTAAGGACTTTTTGTGAAAGTGCACGGCTGTTCTTGCCGCTTCCAGTTCTTTTTCCAGCAAATCCATTTTTTCAAGAAGCATTTCATGATTTGCCTGTGAACTTCGGGTTCTGCCATCCGGGTACTTAAGCTGAAATTCGACCGTGACCCCCAATACATCGAGACATTTCTGAAGCTCTTCAAAGGTCATGCTTTCTCTGGCAAGCTTTCGGTATAAAGAAGAGGGAATCATCCCCATTCGTTTTGCGAGCTCTGCTTTTGGAATTCCAAGTTCAGAGCAAACAATATTGATTGTTTCTGCTGTTTTCATTTTTTTATCCGATCCTTAGGTACTTTAATATATTCCATTTTTGATATTATAACATTTTTGACATATATATACAAGGCTAATGGTAAAAAATTTAGGGGCTGCAAAAACAGCCCCTTGCATGCTTATGGATATTCAGAATTCTGTGGATCTGGAAGCAAGATAGTCTACATACGCCTGCCGCACCGGCTTTACACCGCGCTGCCGAATGGGCACATAGATTCCATTGGAAAGCAAAAGCTGTTTTCCAACCTGCCGGATGTGGTCCATGTTCACCAGAAAGCTCTGATGACAGCGCAGGAAGCGCCGGTCACTAAGCTCTTTTTCGATGGTATTTAAGGTCTTATAGACCGTGTACGCTCCGCCGGACGTTGTATGAAGAATGCACTTGGAATTGCTGCTTTCAATATAGAGGATCTCATGGTAGACGACCTTGGTTACGGTGGTCCTCTGCCGGATCTGATAGGTGCTGGGGGTCATATTCCGTGTGATGCGGTTCATGACCATTTTTAACTTTTCATAGTCCAGCGGCTTGAGCAGATATCCCCCGGCATTCACATCGTAGCTTTCAACAGCAAAATCCGCAGAAGCGGTGAAAAAGACAATTTCGCCCTGGTATCCCATGGCGCGCAGCTTGTGGGCAATTTCATTGCCCATAATATCATCCATGTAGATATCCAGAAAAACGGCATCAAAATAAGCCCCCTCTTCCATATCATAGAGGAAGTTCCTTCCGTATTCGTATGGTACAAATTCAAAGGGCACCGATCGCTCGGAGGAGTAGCGGTTGAGCAAATGCTCCATGATATCCCGATGGATCTCGTTATCTTCACAAACGGCAATGCGCATTGGCATCACGTTCCTTTCTCAACAGTATTTTTTAAAACTGGCAGAATTCTGACGAATTCATCGGTTTTTTGTATAAATTCCGAGTAAATGGTCGAAATGGTTATTTTCTGTTAGAATGATTCCATACACAGCATAACCGATTTGTGCAGATTCTACCACGAAGACAGGAAAAATGCAATACACCCGGAGCGCATGCACCTGTGAGCAAAAAACGATAAGTCAGGAGATAGGAGATGATAAAATGGATATCAAAATTCAGGAACTGTTATACTCAATAGGATTGACCGCGAACTATGCCGGATACAGGCAAATGATGATCGCGCTGGAAATTGCCACGCAGGAGCCGGAGTCCCTGCGCCTGGTAACCAAGTGGCTCTATCCTGAAACAGCCCGAAGATGCGGTACAAACTGGAAGGCAGTAGAGCGGAATATCCGGACAATGCGACGCCGCGCCTGGAGAAACTCACAGCATACGCTGGAGCAGATGGCGGGCTGTTCCTTCGACACCATGCCCAAACCGGCACAGTTTCTTGCCATACTGGCCCATGGACTTTCTGAAGGGTGCTGATCCTTCATCCATTTGCTTTCTGAATGTACAACACCGCCTGTGCAAAGTACATAGGCGGTGTTTTTGTGCCATAAAATGTCAAATATAGTTGACATGATGCCGGATAGAGATGTAAAATATAATTGACAAAACAGAGGTGGCTGCATCTGAGAGGATAGCGATATGAAGCGGAATTTAAGAATGAAGGCTGCAAGACAGGATAAGGGACTTTCCCAAGAGGAGCTGGCGAGACTGGCGGGGGTGTCCAGACAGACGATAAATATGATTGAACGGGGAGATTTTAATCCGTCTCTTCATCTGTGTCTGGGAATCTGCCGGATACTGGGAAGGACGCTGGATGAACTGTTCTGGGAGGAGGAGGAATCATGAAGAAGCTGCTGACGCTGTGGCTTTTATTGTGCAGAGGCGAAAAGGAAGAAAAAGATGAGCGGATACGGACGCAGATGCAGGACAGCAGGGCAGCTGTGCTTACCTTTTCCTGCGCGGTTCTTCTGGGAGCTGTGGTTCTATATCTTAAAGAAGACACCATGAATAAAAGCCAGCTTGCGGTATTTTTGACTGGAGCGGTATTTCTGCTGGCCGGAGGTCTGTGCCTTTCGTACAGCCTGAAGGGAATGCTCCCTGCGGCCGGAGCGTTTGGGGGAAGAGATATCCTTCTGGCCGGGATGGCGGCAGCGGGGCTGCACTGGGGGATGTTTGTTCCGATCCGGCAGTATTTCGGGAAGGGGCTCTTTTTTGCGGACAGTATGCTTGTGGGGATGCTTGCGTTCTACCTTCTGTGCAACGGCGCGTACTGTGCGTGGGAATCCCTGCAGGAAAAGAAAGATACAGAAGAGACAGAGGATGGGATATGCAGAGCGGAACAGGCATATAGAAGAAAGCGGGGAATTCTGTGGATCCTGTTCGTCATCCTGATCCTGGTTCCGGGAGTTTTGCAGTATCAGACATTTTCAGATAAAATGATGGAGTCAGCAAAGGAACTGCAGGAGGCCCGGATCCGGGAGGCAGCCACACCGGAATATGAACAGTTTGCGGAAGTATACAGGCACTGGGAAGCGGAAAATGAGGGCACATTTGTCCGGGTATATAAGACGAGGCTTGTTCCCATGTTCCGGGAAGAATATCATCCGGTATATGAGGATGGCTACTGTCTTTATCTGAAGACGCCCAAAGACCGGATGAGGATTGCTTTTGTAGTTGAGGAGGGGATACCCAGGCTGATTCAGGGGAATTACTATATCGAAGGGGAAGAGGATCCGGAGCGTGCAGAATATTTGTATGTGGACGGCCGATGGGAACGGATGGAGGAAGTCCATATCGCAGCCAGGAAAGGGGTCTCGGGCTATGAGGATATTGATATGCGGCTGAATGCGTATGATCTGTTGTTCACGGATATCGAAGAGACGGTCAGCCCTTTGTGGATGAAGGACCCTGTGACGGTCACAGAGGAGGAAGGATTTATAAGATATGCGTATTCATTTTCCGGGCAGCGTCTGGAAGAGCAGGACTGTGCGCTGCAGCATTTGGCCGGAATTGATTCCCGGACAAAAGAAAAGACCATAGAATTATTAACGGCACCGGACGGAGAAATCAGGGAATTTGTCCGCTGTCAGGAGAGATCATCATTCTCAAGGAGGCCCTCGGGATATGGGAGACATTATAGAAGAAAAGAGGAGAAAGCATGCTGGAAAAGCTGAAAAATCACAAATCCACTTTGATCGGAATAGAAGAACTGAGGAAATATGCAGTGTGCATTCCTCTGATGCCGGGGCCTGACGGATATCAGGTGCTTTTTGAAGTGCGTTCTGCCAATATCAAAAGTCAGCCCGGGGACGTATGCTTTCCCGGAGGAAGGATGGAGCCGGGGGAAACACCGGATGAGACCGCTGTCCGGGAGACCATGGAGGAGCTGCTGGTGGAGGAAAAGCAGCTTCGGCTGATCGGTCTGATGGATCCGTATCTGTCTGAGAGCGGCAATCTGGTATATCCGTATGCGGCGGTACTTGAGGATTATCAGGGGAGCTTTGGCAGGGCGGAGGTGGAGTCTGTCTTTTCTGTTCCGCTGTCGTTTTTTCTGGAGACAGAGCCGGAGGTATATCATACGGCGATAGAAGTACATCCCGGGGAGGATTTTCCGTTTGAACGAATCCACGGCGGAAAAAATTATGCCTGGCGCAAAGGAAAGAAAAAGGTGATTTTTTATTCCTGTGAAGGCCGCGTGATCTGGGGAATGACGGCACGGATCATGTATTCCTTTGCGGATATTTATCGGAAAGAGGTGCTGGAAGAAAACCTCTGAGTGCATGAGAAAACGGATATCCGGGAAGCAAGAAAAGAGACCGTGCCAGTAAAGGCGGTCTCTTTTCTTTTTTGGGAATATGTAAATTAATTAGATTAGGGGGCCCGGTTATGCCTGCTTCTTTGTCTTATCCGGGATTTCATCCGGCTCGGAGGCAAGCTTCAAATATTTTTCATATCGGTCAACGGCATCCTGCTCTGCGCTTGCAAACAGCTTGTCGGCAATGTCAGGGAATTCCTTCGCAAGAGAAGAATACCGAACCTGATTCATAATATAATTCCGGAAGTTCTTGGTCGGTTTCTTGGAATCCAGAATGAAGGGATTCTTTCCGGCTTTCTTCAGCAGCGGATTGTAGCGGTACAAATGCCAGTAACCGGACTCCACTGCCTCGGCGGCATTTCTCTGGGAGTGTCCCATGCCTTCTCTTAAGCCATGGTTGATGCACGGCGCGTAGCAGATGATCAGGGACGGACCGTCATAGCTCTCTGCTTCCCGGAACGCCTTGATCAGCTGTTCCTTGTCGGCTCCCATGGAGGTCTGTGCCACATAAACATAGCCGTAGCTCATGGCCATCATGCCCAGATCCTTTTTCTGGATGCGTTTTCCGCCGGCGGCAAATTTGGCAATGGCAGCAGCCGGGGTTGCCTTGGATGCCTGACCGCCTGTGTTGGAGTAAACTTCGGTATCAAATACAAGAATATTGATATTTTCGCCGGAGGCAAGCACATGGTCCAGACCGCCGTAGCCGATATCATAGGCCCAGCCGTCGCCGCCTACTGCCCAGATGGATTTCTTTACAAGATAGTCCTTTCGGGACAGGATGCTGTCGATGTCTGCCTTCAGGGTTTTGTCTTCGATGGTTCCCAGCTTTTCAATGGTTTCCAGAAGCTGAGCGCTCTTTGCCTTGGAGGCTTCTCCCTCGTTTCTCACTTCCAGCCATTCATCGATGGCTTCTTTTAAGATCTCCGGGATATCCCGCTCCAGCATGCCTTTCATGGTCTGGGCGATCTTATCCTGCATCTGGGTAGCTGCCAGGTACATGCCGTAGCCGAACTCCGCGTTATCCTCGAACAGGGAGTTGGACCATGCGGGCCCTCTGCCGTTTTCGTCGGTACAGTAAGGCATGGTCGGTGCGGATGCACCCCAGATGGAGGAGCAGCCGGTGGCGTTGGCAATGATCATCCGATCGCCGTAGAGCTGAGTCAGGAGCTTCATGTAAGGGGTCTCGCCGCAGCCTGCGCAGGCGCCGGAGAATTCAAAGTAGGGCTTCACAAACTGGCTGCCCTTAACGGTGAATTTGTCTGCATCCTTTGCCTTGGAAGGAACGCTCATGGCATAGGTCCAGAACTGCTTTTCATGAACCACATCGGCATATTTCTTCATTACAAGTGCAGGTTCCGGAGCCTTACAGATATCGGCACAGTTGCCGCAGCCCAGGCAGTCTAACGGAGATACCTGAATCCGGTATTCATATTTTCCGGCCAGGCCTTTTCCGGTGGCTTTGATGGTATCGAAGCCATACGGAGCCTTCAGCTTTTCTTCCTTTGTTACCAGCACCGGACGGATAGCGGCGTGGGGACATACGAAGGAGCACTGGTTGCATTGGATACATTTATCCGGCTGCCACTGAGGCACATGGGAAGCAACGCCGCGCTTTTCAAAGGCTGCAGTTCCCGGCGGGAAGGTACCGTCCTCCATTCCGGAAAAGGCGCTGACCGGAAGATCATCTCCCTCGCGCTTGGACATGGGAAGAAGGACTTCGTCGATGAATTTCGGGAGGTTACTGCCTTTTTCCCGCTGTTTTTCCAGGAGCTTCCAGTCCTCGGGAATGGTCACCTTCACAACCTCTTCGATGCCGCAGTCCACGGCCTCACAGTTCATGGCAACGATCCGCTCGCCCTTTTTGCGGTAGGTCTTTTCAATTCCTTCCTTCAGGTATTTTACAGCATCATCCAGAGGAATGACATTGGTCAGCTTGAAGAAGGCCGCCTGCATGATCATGTTGATGCGGTTTCCGAGACCGATGCGCTCTGCGATCTGGGTGGCATTTACAATATAGAAATTCAGTTCTTTTTTGGCGATGATACGCTTCATCTTCTCGGGAAGCTTGTCGTTCAGCTCCTTTTCATTCCAGATGCAGTTCAGAAGGAAGGTTCCGCCCTTCTTCAGATCCTTCAGCATATCATACTGGCGGATGTAGGACTGGTTATGACAGGCTACGAAATCCGCCTCATTGATCAGATAAGCCGACTGGATCGGATGCTTTCCGAACCTCAGATGGGATACGGTAAGACCGCCGGATTTCTTGGAATCGTAATCAAAATAGCCCTGTGCGTACAGGTCGGTCTTATCACCGATGATTTTGATGGCAGTCTTATTTGCACCTACCGTTCCATCCGAACCCAGACCCCAGAATTTACATTTGATGGTGCCCTCCGGCTCTCTTGCAATTCCTTCGATATAAGGAAGGGAATGATTGGTTACGTCGTCATCGATACCAACGGTAAAGTGGTCCTTCGGACGTTTATGGTATAAGTTGTCGTAAATGGACATGATCATGCCGGGCGTGGTGTCCTTGGAGCCAAGGCCGTAGCGGCCGCCGTAAACCTCCGGGGCATTTCTCTGGCTGTAAAGCATGGTACGAACATCCTGATAGAGTGGCTCGCCAAGCGCGCCGGGTTCCTTTGTCCGGTCCAGAACGGCGATACGCTCGACGGTCTTCGGAAGTACGTCCATAAAATATTTCCGGACAAACGGACGGTACAGACGTACCTTGATGAGACCTACCCGGTGTCCCTGGGCGATCAGAGTGTTCATGGTCTCCTCGATGGTCTCACAGATGGACCCCATGGCAACGATGACATTTTCCGCATCCGGCGCGCCTACATAGTCGAAGGGCTTGTAGCTGCGGCCGGTGATCTTCTCGATTTCTTTCATATAGTTGTAAACAACTTCCGGAATCTCGTCGTAGAATTTATTGGAGGCCTCACGCACCTGGAAGAAGATATCCGGATTCTGCGCGGTTCCGCGGATGACCGGATGTTCCGGATTCAGCGCCCGGTTCCGGAATTCCTGTACGGCATCCATATCGATGAGCTTTGCCAGGTCATCATAGTTCAGCACTTCGATCTTCTGAATCTCGTGGGAGGTACGGAAGCCGTCGAAGAAATGCAGGAAAGGCACCCGGCCCTTGATGGCGGAAAGATGAGCGACAGCGCCCAGGTCCATGACCTCCTGTACAGAATTGGAGGCCAGCATGGCAAAACCGGTCTGACGGGTTGCCATAACGTCGGAGTGGTCTCCGAAAATATTCAGCGCATGAGTGGCAAGGCTTCGGGCACTGACATGCATAACGCCCGGAAGCAGCTCGCCTGCGATCTTATACATGTTCGGGATCATGAGCAGCAGTCCCTGAGATGCAGTGTAGGTTGTGGTGAGGGCGCCTGCGGACAGGGAACCGTGGAAGGTTCCGGCTGCGCCTGCTTCTGACTGAAGCTCTGCGATTTTTACAGTCTGGCCGAAAAGATTTTTGCGGCCGTATGCAGCCCATTCATCTACCTGCTCTGCCATAGGAGACGAAGGAGTGATGGGATAAATAGTGGCGACTTCGGTGAAGGCATAGGATACATGCGCTGCCGCCGTATTGCCGTCCATGGTTTTCATTCGTTTGCTGTTCATAATATACTCCCCTTTCATTGCTGTCAGAGCGGCGCCTGCCTTCTGACGGACTTACATTTCCCTTTGAAGCGTAAAGCACTCTCCCGCAGCTTCGACGCTTTTAACGATTAACGGCATCATATCATACAGGCGGCCCGGATGACTAATTCGCAGTTTTCCGAAAAAAAGGAGAAGATAATTCATAATTAGAGAAATTTTCCGGAATTTGCGGAAAAATAGTCCGTAATTCGAAAATGGTTTTGTGATAAAATGAGCGTATTGCGAATGCTGCATCGATTTTTAGAAGTGCAAAGCACGAAAAAATCGATGGCAGGCTCATTTGTCGGAATAACTTACAATAATAATAGAGAACAGGGGATGGGAAATATGGAGGATAACGGAAAGAGAAAAGAAAACTGGCAGCATCTGATGTATCTGAACTGGCAGCATCTGATGTATTTCCTGGTCGCCGCCGATACGGGCAATTTTACCACTGCAGCGGATCAGATGTTTGTTACCCAGTCCACACTGACGAAGGCAATGAACAACCTGGAGGGAACGCTGGGAGTTCCGCTGTTTGAAAAGAAGGGAAGAAATATCCGCCTGACCAGCTATGGAGAGAACTTTTACGAGGATCTGAAAGAGATCACCGGGCGGATGAGCGACAGTATCCATCATCTTCATGACATGATTGATCTGAAGAGCGGAAATATTACGATTTCCGGTTCCTATACCATGTGCGCGGAGTATCTTCCCCACAAGATCCGGAAATTTCGAAAGGATTATCCGGAGATCGATTTTTCCATTAAATATACGGGAACCAGCTTTATTCTGAAGCAGCTGATCGAGGGGACGACAGAGCTGGGCTTCTGTGGGGATTATGATGTGAATTCCAAGCAGTATGAAATGATCGAGCGCTTTAAGGTAAAGGAGGAGGAGCTGATCGTCATCGTACCTCCGCAGTGCAGGTATTCCAATGCAGGAGAGATTACAGACTTTTCTGTGTTCAGGAAAGAACCGTTCATTGTCAATTCCAGATCTAATACCGGAACCAATTATGTGTTCAACCGGATGTGCGAGGAGGCCGGCTTCAAGCCGCATATTGCCTTTGAATCCAATGATGACCACACGATGATCGGGATGGTGGCTTCGGGCCTTGGCATCGCGGTCATTGCCAACAGCCCGTCGCTGCTGGTGAACAAGGTGACGCCCCTGCATTTCAAGCATCCGCCGGTGAAAAATCAGTACATGGTTTACAATCGGGAGAGGGATATTTCTCCGCTGGTGAAAAGCTTCATAGATTTTATCCGGGCGGAATGTCTTTCTGAGAAAAACACATGAATTTAATTCACGGATTCGGGAAAATAAAGCAATAGTTTTTGCAAAAAAACTGTGATAGAATAGTCAAACAGTGAAAACCGGGAAAAGGGAGGAGAGTTATTATGCAAGAAAGACAGATCCGGAAGTTTAAGAAGGTCATGGTTGCCAACCGGGGCGAGATTGCCATTCGAATCTTCCGCGCGTTAAATGAACTTGGAATCACAACCGTGGGAGTTTATTCCAAAGAAGATAAATATGCGCTGTTCCGTACGAAAGCGGACGAATCCTATGAGCTTAATCCCCAGAAGGGTCCCATTGACGCTTATCTGGATATTGATGAGATCATCAAGATCGCAAAGCATAGAAATGTAGATGCCATTCATCCGGGCTATGGCTTCTTGTCTGAGAACCCGAACTTTGTTGCAGCCTGTGAGAAAAACGGAATCGCCTTTATCGGACCAACCAAAGAGATCATGAATGCCATGGGCGATAAGATTTCCTCCAAGCAGATGGCCATTGCAGCGGGGGTTCCCATTATTCCCGGTGTGGATCATGCGGTGAAGACCGTGGAAGAGGCGAAGAAGGTGGCTTCTATGGTCGGATATCCCATTATGCTCAAGGCGTCCAACGGCGGCGGCGGCCGGGGTATGCGTATTGTGAATGCCGAGGCAGATATTGAAAAGGAATTCAAGGAGGCCAGAGACGAGTCCAAGAAGGCCTTCGGAGATGATAAGATTTTCATTGAGAAATATTTAAGAAGCCCCAAGCATATCGAGGTACAGGTTCTGGCAGATATGTATGGCAATGTGGTGCATCTGTATGATCGTGACTGTTCCGTGCAGAGACGTCATCAGAAGGTAGTGGAGTATGCACCTGCATTTTCGGTTCCGATGGAAACGAGAAAGATCATTCTGGACAGTGCGGTAAAATTGTCAAAGCAGGTTGGGTACCGCAGTGCTGGAACGCTGGAGTTCCTGGTGGACGCAGACAACCATCCGTATTTCATTGAGATGAATCCCAGAATTCAGGTGGAGCATACGGTAACGGAAGCGGTTACCGGTATTGATATTGTGCAGGCACAGGTGCTGATTGCAGAGGGCTATGCGCTGGATTCCAAGGAGATCAATATCAAGTCTCAGGATGATATTCAGGTGTCCGGATATTCGATTCAGACCCGAGTCACCACCGAGGATCCGGCCAATAATTTCCTGCCGGATACCGGAAAAATCAGTGTATACCGCTCCGGCTCCGGAAATGGTATGCGTCTGGACGGAGGAAATGCCTACACCGGTGCGGAGGTCCTGCCCTATTATGACAGCCTTCTGGTAAAGCTGATCTCCCATGACCGAACCTTCGAGGGAGCTGTGCGCAAATCTCTGCGTGCATTAAAGGAGATGCGTATCCGCGGAATCAAGACGAATATCCCGTTCCTGGTGAATGTGCTCAATCATCCGCTCTTTGCTGCCGGAAAGTGCTATACGACCTTTATCGAGGAGACGCCGGAGTTGTTTGACCTGCAGAAGAGTCAGGATCGTGCAACAAAGGTCATCGAATTTATCGGAAATAAGATCGTAAACGTGAATGGCAACAAGGAAAAGCCGTTCTTTGAAAACCGTGTGGTTCCGGTTTATGATGAGACGAAGCCGGTTTACGGCTCCAAGGATGAGTTTAAAAAGCTGGGTGCAGAGGGCTTTGCCCAGAAGATTCTGAAGGAAAAGCGCCTGTATGTGACCGATACCACCATGCGTGATGCCCAGCAGTCTCTGATGGCTACCCGTATGCGTACCAAGGATATCGTAGGTGCGGCGAGGGCCACCAACGTGTTCATGCAGAATGCCTTTTCGGTGGAGGCATGGGGCGGAGCGACCTATGATACCGCTTACCGTTTCCTGAAGGAATCTCCGTGGCAGAGGCTGCGTATCTTAAGCGAGCGTATGCCCAATACACTGATCCAGATGCTGCTGCGCGCATCCAATGCGGTGGGCTACAGCAACTATCCGGATAACGTGGTAAAGGAATTTATCCGTATTTCCGGCCAGGAAGGTGTGGATGTCTTCCGTATTTTCGACAGCCTGAACTGGGTGGAGAACATGAAAATGCCCATCGAGGAGGCACTGAAGACCGGAAAGATGGTGGAAGGCTCCATCTGCTATACCGGTGATATGTTAAGTCCGAAGGAAACCAAGTATACACTGGATTATTATGTGAAGAAAGCGAAGGAGCTGGAGTCTTTGGGCTGTCACATTCTCGCTATCAAGGATATGGCCGGACTTTTGAAGCCCTATGCGGCGAAAGAGCTGGTGAGCGCTCTCAAGTCCGAACTGAAGATTCCGGTACATTTGCATACCCATGATACCACCGGAGCAGGTGTCAGCACGGTGCTGATGGCCGCGGAGGCAGGCGTGGACATCGTCGATCTGGCGATCGAGTCCATGAGCTCTCTGACCAGCCAGCCGTCCATGAATACCATTGTGGAAGCGCTGCGGGGAACCGAGCGTGATACCGGACTGGACTTTGAGGAGCTTAACGAGCTGACTCATTACTATGCAAGAGTCCGCAAACTTTATAAGACCTTTGAGAGTGAGATGGATTCTCCCAATTCCGAGATTTACAAATATGAGATTCCCGGCGGACAGTACTCCAACCTGCTTGCCCAGGTGACAGAGATGGGGGCTGCGGACAGCTTCGAGGAGATCAAGCAGCTGTACAAGGAGGCTAACGACCTCCTGGGAAATATCGTAAAGGTAACCCCGTCCTCCAAGGCGGTGGGTGATCTGGCGATCTTCATGCTGAAGAACGGGCTGAATAAGGACAATATCCTGACTGAAGGAAAGGATCTGTCTTATCCGGATTCCGTTGTGGAGTACTTTAAGGGTATGATGGGACAGCCGGACGGCGGCTTCCCGAAGGAGCTTCAGAAGATCGTGCTCAAGGGGCAGGAGCCTATCACGGTTCGGCCGGGCAGCCTGCTTCCTCCGGTGGATCTGGAAGGTGTGAAGACCTACCTGAAGGAGAAATTCGATCTCTCCGCCTTTGACGAGAAGGCCATGGAGCAGAAAGCCATCAGCTATGCGCTGTACCCGAAGGTATATGAGGATTACTGTGAGCATTTTGAGATGTACAATGATGTAACCCGTCTGGAGAGCCATGTATATTTCTACGGCCTGAGAAAGGGAGAGGAAACAACCCTTTCCATCGGTGAAGGCAAGGAGCTGATCATAAAGTTCCTGGAGAAATCCGAGCCTAACGAGGAAGGCTACCGGACACTGACCTTTGAGGTAAACGGTTCCATGCGTGATGTGCAGATCCTGGATAAGCATCAGGAAGTGAAATCTGACCGCCGCCTGAAGGCCGACAAGTCCAATCCGTGCCATCTGGGCTCCACGATTCCGGGTACCGTAGAGCAGGTACTTGTAAAGGAAGGCGATCCGGTAACCGTAAATATGCCGCTCATGATCGTCGAGGCCATGAAGATGGAGACTACGGTTGTTTCCAAGGTGGACGGCGTTGTGGATAAGCTGTATGTGAAGCAGGGTGACCGCGTCAATGCGGAGGATCTGCTGATCAGCTTTGTTATCGGAGAATAAGACATTTGTTCGATGGCTGTAACGAAGCTATTTATAGTGCACAAATCGGTGTTTTGCCGGTTTGTGCATTTTTGATATTGGGAAAATCCAGGGCCTGCGTATAATAAAGGTATCGGGGGTGCCTTGGACGTGCCAGCGCCAGCCGGGGGATGTGCCAGCGTCAGCCGGGGCATGTGCTGGTACTCGTCGGGCTTGTGCACAGAATCGGATTTGTGCGCTAGATGCTTGTAAATAGCGCGATATAGCTGCTTTTTAGGCATGAAATATTGGTGTAAAGCTTCTATATAATCTTAAATTATCATATCTAGCTGAAGTATCATTCAAAATAAACTGATTTTCAGCATCTATATTCACTCAAAACCCCAAAACCAGAACATTCAGGAGCCCGAGTACTATAAAGAGCCTGAGAAATTTCAGGAGCCCGAGGACTATAAGGAGCCTGAGGGCTATAAAGAGTCTGAGGTCTATAAGGAGATTATAAATGGAAAATATCAGACACCTGCTGGAAGCGAGAGAAGAACAATTGATGAAAATAAAAAAAGAAAAGGAGATTTCTCTTGCATCTGCGCCGGAAGGGACGCTTCGGGTCTGCAGCCATGGAAACCGGATGCAGTATTTTCTGAGAAATGACCCGAAAGATTTCAGCGGGAGATATCTTGGGAAAAAAGACAGGCATATTGCACAAGCGCTGGCACAAAAAGACTATGATGAAAAAGTGTTAAAAGCGGTCGGGAAGGAGTTAAAAGCGATACAGAAATATCTTGACGCACTTCCGGAGACCTGTGCGGAGGACATATATGAGAAGCTGCATAAAGCCCGCAAAGAATTGGTGCATCCTCTTCTGAAGCCGGAATCACAATATGTTAAGGACTGGCAGGAGGTGGTATATCAGGGGAAAAGCTTCTGGGAAGATTCCCCGATCCATTACACAGGAAAGAATGAAAGAGTCCGATCCAAATCAGAGGTGATGATAGCTGACCAGCTGGCAATGGAAGGTATTCCGTATCATTATGAGTATCCAATGGATTTGAAAGGCTGGGGAGTTGTATATCCCGACTTTACAATCTTGAATATTAAGAACCGAAAGGAGGTTTATTGGGAACATTTGGGCCGGATGGATGATTCCGGCTATGCGGAAATGGCTGTTAAAAAAATAGATATGTATGAGCAGCATGGAATTTACCCTGGAGAAAACCTGATTCTGACCTATGAAACAAAGAAATATCCATTGAATCTGAAGCAGGTCCAGAGAAAAATACAGAAGTATTTAAAATGAGTGAAAGGGAGCATATCAGGAAACGGGACTGTCCTTTTTCCTGATATGCTCCCCTTTCTTTATCGATCGATGATCTCATCCTTTACTTCTGAGATCACTTCTCCTTCCACACGTTCCATGCTGTTCCATTCATCCATCTCATCCATGGCCTTCTTAACCTTCTTCACGTTGCGGGAGAGACAGAACATGCTCCACAGGCTCATGATGCCGTCTATACAGAGGCTTGCACCGATGAACATCATCAGGGTGGCGGCTGCTGCGAACGGATTCCAGATCAGAATCAGGCCCAACGCAATGGAAATAAAGGCGAAGATCAGAATCAGCCACCATTTCGGGTAGCCAACCCGCTTCAGGTCTACGGCATTCTGAATTTTCATGATACTGCTCAAAATGATGAAAAGCCCCAGCAGGATCGGCAGGATATTGATGATGTACTGCGGGCGGATCAGGATCAGAATACCGAGGATTACCGCAATAATGCCGATCACCATATCATAGCGGAAAACAGATATCATCCGGTCCCGGACAAAGTAGGTGATCAGATGAACAATTCCATAGACAATAGTCAGTGTTCCGAATGCGTAACACAGCGTCATGAGGGAAAGCTCCGGCCAGAACAGGAACACTGCTCCGAGAATCACATATCCAAGGGAGATCCAGTTGTAGGATCGTTTCAAATTCTTAATACTGTCATGCATAAATCTCACTCCATTTCAGACGTGTTTCAGATCTTGAAACAAGTATACATCAAAAATCCCGGCCCGCAAACAATAATTTTTACAGAAACAGAGAAAAGATGACGGTCATGATGCCGCAGACCCCAATTGCCAGTCCGCTCATGGCTCCTTCCACCTCTCCGATCTCAATGGCTTTGGAGGTGCCGACTGCGTGGCTGCAGGAGCCGATGGCAATGCCGGCCTCTACAGGGTTTTTGATACGGAACATGCGGATCAGCAGCGGAGCCAGGATGCTTCCCAGAATACCGGTGATCAGGACTGCCACGACCGTGACAGGGGGAATCCCTCCGTTTGCCTCGGATACACTGATGGCGATGGGAGTGGTTACCGATTTTGGAATCAGGGAGGCTGTCATGGACTCATCCAGACGGAAAAGCCGACAGAGCAGGTAAATGCTTGTCATAGAGGTCAGAGAACCTGCTGTGCAGCCAACCACAATGGGCAGCCAGTTCTTTTTCAGGATATCCAGCTTGGTATAAATCGACACGGCCAGACAGGCGGTGGCGGGCGCCAGGAACATATTGATGATGGAGCCTCCTACGTTGTAGGATTCATATGGGATTTTAAAGATCAGAAGGACTGCGATGGTCAGAATTATGGCAATCAGCAGAGGGTTGCAGGCAGTGAGCCCGGTTTTTTTCTGGAGCTTTACTCCGACCATGAAGGTAAGGATGCTCAGGGAAATACCGAAAAACGGAGAGGTAAATAATTCACTCATGAGGGTTCCTCCTGTTCATAAGAAATACCGTCAGCCGGATGGAAAGGGCAGCGGCTGCAAAGGTCAGCACCGTGCTTACCACACAGATGACGAGAATCGGCAGCAGATTATCCTTCAGTATATCCAGATAATTGATGAGGCTGACGCCGGCCGGAATAAAGAAAAATGCCATGTTGGACAGAAGAAAATCAGATTTCTCCCGGATGTGGTGCAGCTTTAAAATGCCGGTAAGCAGACAGAGCAGCAGCAGAATCATACCGATGACGCTGGCCGGAAAAGCGAAGGGTAGAACATGTTCAATGACCAGGCTGATCCAGCAGATGGTCATAATAATACCGATTTGTTTGATGATTTTCATTGGGAACCTCCTGAATGATCAATGTTTTAGCCAGTTTCCGCGGAAATAGTATAGGATGAACAGCAGGGATGTGAAAGCCCATGTGATAGGATAGCTGCTGACGACGGCACGCACAGTGTGGTGTCCCGGGATATAGAGAAAAATCCAAAGAACACGGAGGACACAGACGCCGAAGCAGGTAATCAGCATGGGGATCAGTGTGTTTCCGGTGCCGCGGATGGCGCCGGAATAGGTTTCAACGAATATATAGGTAATATAAAAGGGTGTCATAGTCATCATGATCATTCGTCCATAATGAAGAACGGAAGGATCCGAGGTGAAAAGAAGCAGGCCATAGCCGCCGATCAGCGCGAAAAGCACAGAGAGAACAGCGGAATAAGAGGCGAACATGCCAAGGCAGATCCGGCAGCTTTTTCGGATCCGGTCGAATTTCCCCGCTCCGTAGTTCTGCCCCGAAAAGGTCATGATAGATACACCGAAGGCGTTGCTTCCCATCCAGAAAATGGCATCCAGCTTGTTGAAGGCGGTCCAGGCGGCGACAATATCCGTGCCGAACCCGTTCAGGGTGGACTGGATAATGATATTGGATATATTAAACATGGAGGCCTGAAGTCCTGCGGGAAATCCGATAAACAGGATACGTTTTAAAAGAGCCGGATGAAAACGGATATCCTTCCATGTGAGTTTATAGATGTCCTGGGTTGTCAGGAGGGTTCGCAGCACAAGGACAGCACTGATTCCCTGAGCGATTACCGTAGCGGCAGCGGCTCCGGCGATCCCGAAATGAAAAACTGCGACGAAAAGCAGGTCCAGCAGGATATTGATAAAGCAGGCGACAATCAGGAAATGAAGCGGTCTTCGGGAATCGCCCACGGCACGCAGGATTGCGGAACCGATGTTATAAACGAGTACGGTGATCATACCGGAAAAATAAACCCTCAGATAGATAACTGCCAGGGGCTGCACATCTTCAGGCGAGTGGAGAAAGCGGAGCACGGCCGGAGTACAGGAAACACCGATGACGGAAAGAATCAGACCGCCGGTCAGCGCCAGGGCAATGGCAGTATGAAGGGTATCCTTCAGCTCCTTTTCCTTCCGGGCGCCGTAATACTGGGAAATTACAACGGAAGCTCCGGAGGACAGGTTTATAAAAAACATCACCAGAAGATGGATAAGTACCGAAGAGGTTCCACCGGTGGCGGCAAGAGCGGTTTTGCCCAGATATTGTCCGACAATCACCGCGTCGGCAGTATTGTACAGCTGTTGAAAAAAGGTTCCTATCATAATAGGAAAAAAGAAAGTAAGAAGCTGCTTCCAAATGACACCTTCGGTAATCGGATTGGCGGCTGCCTTCTGTGGTTCCATCGGTAGTATTCCTCCTTATAAGTGTTCAAATCAAAATGGGTGAAAGAAAGAGCGGAACAAATCCACATATTGGTATAACACAGGCAATTTTATTTGTAAAGCGGCAGTTTCGGCCGGAAGGGCGGACATGCTTTTGCTCATGCTTTTTTCAGAAAATTTTATAATATAAAAAAGATGGTTGTGTCCGAATAGGGATAAGAATATAATAGGAAATATACAGGAGATGAGACTTGGGTGAAGGCGGGACAGCAGGGAGATAAGTAAGGCATAAGGAACGGCGTATATTTATGAAAGGATCAGGGAAGGGGACTATCCCGGAAAAAGAAAAAACAGTCTTTTGGTATATTCTGGCGGCGCTGCTTTTGTCGTCAATGTTTGCCATGCACGCAGTGTTCGGAAAAAATCAGGCGATGGATCGCCTGGAGGAGATTAAGCTGGAGAAGGAGATCAGCAGTACGCTGCTGGAACTGGGCTATCC